>CAZKQK010000014.1:0-57845 GCA_964554865.1 uncultured Luteolibacter sp.
TCCTTGGCAGCGCGCGAGGAAATGTCGCGTGGCGCGAGGTTTCCGAACGATGGATATTTCCGCTCCAGATAGTAGTCGCGCTGGTCCTCGGGGACGTCGGAGGGTTTGATCTGTTTTTTGCGCAGTTTTTCCGCGATTTCCCGGGTGACCGGAGCCCAGATGCGGCCGTCGTTGCGGAGCGACTCGGACATCAGGGTGAGCTTCGACTGATAGTCGCCGCTCACCGGGATGCAGGTCGGGTGGATCTGGGTGTAGCAGGGATTGGCAAACAGGGCTCCGCGGCGGGCGGCGCGCCACGCGGAGGTGACGTTGCAGCCCATGGCGTTGGTGGAAAGGAAGAAGACGTTGCCGTAGCCGCCGGTGGCGAGGATCACGGCGTCGGCCGCGTGGCTGGAGATCTGGCCGGTGGCGAGGTCGCGCACGACGATGCCCTTGGCCTGGCCGTCCACGAGCACGACATCGAGCATCTCGGTACGCGGGAACATCCGGACGCCGCCCTTGCTGACTTCCTTTTCGAGCGCCTGGTAGCAGCCGATGAGGAGCTGCTGGCCGGTCTGGCCGCGGGCGTAGAAGGTGCGGGAGACCTGGGAGCCGCCGAAGGAGCGGTTGTCGAGCAGTCCGCCGTATTCGCGGGCGAAGGGCACGCCCTGGGCGACGCATTGGTCGATGATGGCATTGGCGACCTCGGCGAGGCGGTAAACGTTGGCCTCGCGGGCGCGGAAGTCGCCGCCCTTGATGGTGTCGTAGAACAGGCGGTAAACCGAGTCGCCGTCGTTCTGATAGTTCTTGGCGGCGTTGATGCCGCCCTGCGCGGCGATCGAGTGGGCGCGGCGCGGGCTGTCCTGGTAGCAGAAGCATTTCACCTGGTAGCCAAGCTCGGAGAGGGAGGCGGCGGCGGCTCCGCCGGCGAGGCCGGAACCGACGACGATGACCGAGTATTTCCGCTTGTTGGCCGGGTTGATGAGCTTGGAGTCCATCTTGTGCTTGGACCACTTCTGTTCAAGGGGACCGGAAGGAATCTTGCTGTCGAGGGCGATGGACATGGCGGAATGGGGAGTTGAAATTGGAGATATGAAATCGGGCGCGCGTCTCAGCGTCCGAAGCCGGAGAGGATGGCGATGGGGATGGAAACAAAGCCGAGCCAGATGAAGAGGGCGTAGGCGATGGAGATCCGGTCGAGTGCGGAGGCGGATTTTTTCGAGCGCAGGCCGAGGGTTTGGAACACCGATTGGAAACCGTGGACCAGGTGGGAGGCCAGCAGGGTCATGGCGATGACGTAGAAGGCGGAGACATACCAGACGGAGAAGCCGTCGATGACCATTTTCCAGGCGTTGTGGACTTCCTTGCCGTCGAGGATGAAGGTATAGAGGGCGGGGTTGTCGTATTCGTTTCCGGCCCGCACGGTGAAGTGGAGCATGTGGTAGACGAAGAAGGCGAGGATCGTCAGCCCGGTGAGGATCATGTAGCGTGACGATTTGGACGCCTGGATGGTGTTCTGGCATTCGTAGGACTTGCGGGCGGCCTTGTTCTGGCGGGTGAGCATGATGGTGGCGGCGATGTGCGCGCCCAGCATCACCAGCATGACGATGCGGAAGGCCCAGATGCCCGCGCCGTGGCCCATGTGGTGAAGGAAGTGGGCGTAGGCGTTGAACGGCTCCGGCCCCATGAAGACCACCAGGTTTCCGACCAGGTGTCCGGCCAGGAACAGGATCAGAAACAGGCCGGTGAGGGCGACGACGAGCTTTTTGCCGATGGAGGAACTCCAGTAGAGCGAGAGACAGCGGGTCAGGGCGTTCATGACGTGTTGGGAAGGGTTGCCCGCGCGGGCGCGCCGGAGGAATAGACCCCGGGCCGGGGCATTTCAAGGGGAGAGTCCCGCAGGGGCGGAATCCGGCGGGCGAATGGCAGGATTTGCGCAGCATGGGACGGGCCTCCGTCTGGTTCGGGCTCCGGTTTTGCGGCCGTTTTCCGGCCATGCGGGAACTTGGCCCGCAGTCTGCTGTCCGGTCGGAAAGATTCAGAAAAACCCATGGAAATGTTCAAGGGCTACGACCCAGGCCGGTTTTACGACGAGATGTTCGGAGCGGATGGCGCCGTGAGGCCCCACTGCGCGCCCTTGCTGCGGCAGTTCGGGCGGATCGACGAACAGGACTTCCTCACGCGGAAGGCGAACGCGGAGCTGTATTTCCTGCGCCAGGGAATCACTTTCAACGTTTACCATGACGACCGCGGCACGGAGCGGATTTTTCCCTTCGATCCCATCCCGCGGGTGCTCCCGGCGAACGAGTGGGAGCACCTTGAGGCGGGGCTCACCCAGCGGATTCTGGCGCTCAACCTTTTCCTCCATGACATCTACCACGACCAGCAGATTCTCAAGGACGAGGTGATTCCGAGGTTTTACGTCGAGAACGCGAAGCTCTACCGTCCCGAGTTCCGCGGCGTGGACGTGCCGGCGGACATTTACATCCACATTTGCGGCAGCGATCTGATCCGCGGCGCGGACGGGCAGTATTACGTGTTGGAGGACAACGGGCGCTGCCCGTCCGGGGCCTCCTATCTTTTGGAAAACCGCAACGCGCTCAAGCGGGCGTTTCCGGGCATCTTCGATGAGATGAGCGTGCGTTCGGTGGATTCCTATCCGCGCGACCTGCTGAACATGCTTCACCACATCTCGCCGCGCCGGGACGATGATCCGGTCTGCGTGCTGCTCACGCCGGGATGTTATAACAGCGCCTACTTCGAGCACTGCTATCTCGCGCGGGAGATGGGCATCGACATCGTCGAGGGCCGCGACCTGGTGGTGATGGACAAGGTGGTTTACATGCGCACCACCCGCGGGCTCAAGCGGGTGGATGTGATCTACCGGCGCATCGATGACGATTTCATCGATCCGGTGGTCTTCCGCAAGGACTCGGTGCTGGGCGTGCCCGGGCTGATGAACGCCTATCGGGCCGGCAACGTGGCGCTCGCGAACGCGGTGGGCACCGGTGTGGCGGATGACAAGGTGATGTATTATTTCGTGCCGCGGATGATCGAGTATTATCTCGGGCAGAAGCCGATCCTGCCGAACGTTCCCACCTATCTGGCGTCCGAGGAGGAGGACGGGAAGTTCATCCTCGGCCACCTGCCGGAACTGGTGGTGAAGGCGGCCAACGAGTCCGGTGGCTACGGCATGCTGATGGGGCCGTCCGCGAGCGAGGAACAGATCGGGAAATTCCGCGAGATGATCATTGCCGATCCGCGGAACTACATCGCGCAGCCGGTGGTTTCGCTGTCCCGCTCGCCGACCTGGTGCGACGGGGCGATGGAGGGCCGGCACATCGATCTCCGGCCGTACATCATCTACGGCAGCGAGGTGAGGATTGTTCCGGGCGGGCTTACCCGCGTGGCGCTGACCAAGGACTCGCTGGTGGTGAATTCCTCGCAGGGCGGCGGCAGCAAGGACACCTGGGTTCTCCGCAGTTAGAAAAACCAGTCATGCTATCACGCGTCGCCAACACGTTTTACTGGATGGTCCGCTATGTCGAGCGGGCCGACAACCTCGCACGGCTGATCGATGTGAACCAGCAGTTGCTGCTGGATTCCGAGCGGCTCGACAGCGACCGCCTCAGCGGCTTCTGGCAGCCGATCATCCTCAGCGCCGGCGATGACGAGGCCTTCGCCTCGCTCTACGACAAGTCCGGCAGCAACGAGGTGATCCGATTCCTGACCGATGACGCGCGCAATCCGAACAGCATCGTTTCCTGCATCGGTCTGGCCCGCGAGAACGCGCGGACCGTGCGCGACCAGTTGTCGGACGAGTTGTGGGAGGAGATCAACGCGCTGTATCTTTTCACCCGTTCGGCCGAGGCGGGACGTCTGATCTCCTCCGATCCGCCGCGCTACTACGCGATGATCCGCCGCGCGGCGGAAACGTTTCTGGGAATCGCCTCATCGACGATTTCACGCAGCGAGGCATGGGATTTCATGGACCTCGGGCGGTATCTCGAACGCGCGGACAAGACCACGCGGTTCCTTGACGTGGCCAGCTATCTGCCGGGCGGAGCGGAGGGCGTGGAGGACTCGTCTCCCGGCATTCTCCACTGGTCCGCCATTCTCCGTTCCTGCGGCGCGCACGGCGCCTACCGCGGCCTGAAGCGTGCGATCAACGCCTGCGGAGTGGTGGATTTCCTGGTGTTTTCCAAGGAGTTTCCCCGGTCGGTCCGTTATTGCATCGGGCATGTGGACCAGGCCCTGCACCGGATATCCGGCATGCCGGTCGGGACGTTTTCCAACGATGCGGAGCGCGAAACCGGTCGCCTGCTGGCGGATCTGAACTTCGGATCCGCCGAAGAGGCCTTCGCAAACGGGCTGCATGGCTATCTCGACTCGCTGCAGGGGCGCTTCAACCGGATCGGCGCGGCGATTTTCGAGACCTACGTGCTGATGCCCGAGCGGATTCAGGTTTGCCCGGTGGAGGAACCGCGTACAAGCTCGGCGCTGGCCGCATGGCAGATGCAACAGCAACAACAGCAGTGAGCGCGGGCGGTGACTCCAACATGGGTGCGCGGCTTTCGGTCGCCCACCGCACTGTTTTCGTCTACGGCGCGCCGGTGAGCCGGAGCGCCAACACGGTGAGGTTGGAACCGCGGACCTTTCCCTATCAGAAAACCCTGTCCGCCTTCGTCAGGGTTTTGCCGGCCACGCGGGTCCGGCGTTTCACCGATCTGTTTGAGAACATCACGCATCATTTCGAGCTGCCCGATCCGCATTCGAGGTTGGAAATCGAGAGCCGCATCCGGGTTCACAACCTGCCGCTGGACATTCCCGAGGCGGCTTTTCACACCGGCACGGACGGCTACAACGACAGCTCGATCCGCGAGCGGATCTGGCCCTATCTGCACGATTGCGGCAGGGTGGTGAAGACGCCCGAGATCTGGCGGATGGCGCTGGACATCACAGCGGGCGTGGAATCGGTGCATGCCAAGGCGCTGGCGGTCATGGAGTGGATCCACCGCGGGTTCCGTTATGATACCGGAGCCACCGAGGTGAACACGCGGATGGAGGAGGCATTCATCAACCGCCATGGGGTTTGCCAGGACTTCACGCATGTGATGCTCGGACTTTGCCGCTCGGTGGGACTCGCGGCGCGCTATGCGTCGGGTTATCTCTACAACGGCCCGCGCGACCATCTGATAGGGGCGCAGGCCAGCCACGCCTGGTGCGAGGTTTACCTGCCGGGCGCGGGATGGATCGGATTCGATCCCACCAACAACACGCTGGCGGACGAACGCTATGTGAAGGCGGCCGTCGGGCGCGATTACGATGATGTGGCGCCGGTCACCGGCGCTTATGTGGGTACCGCTCTGCGCCGGATGGACGTGTCGGTGGTGGTGGAGAAACTTTGAGCCCTCCGCTTGTCAGAGCGCGGCGGACTTCATCAGTCCCAGCCAACCCGCGAGGCCTGCCGCGGCGATGGTGAGCGCCAGCACCGCCGGGGCCGGCAGCACCTTGCGTTTCGCCAGTGCCGGAGCGGCGCCGATGAACAGCCAGAGCAGCAGTTTCACCATCCACCAGTATTCGCCCATCGGCGGTTTCTTCAGCATGGCGAAGCCGACGAGCAGGATGACCACCAGCGAGATGCCGTGGAGCATGGCCGCGCCCTTTTTCCCGGAGCCGCCGAGAATGGTCGCGCCGAGCGAGGCGAACAGCGCGAACACGCCGACGAGGTGAAGGGATTTGAGGATGATGGGATTCATGTCAGGTGAAAAGGGTGGGGGAGTCTCGCGCGTGATCGGGAGTGATCAAGCCGCATTTGCTCAATACTCGCCGCAGGCCGCCCCGTCGCGGTCATCGGGCACGCCGATGGTTTCCAGCCATTGGTCGAGCCCCTCGAGCACCCGGTTGATGCCGGCCGCCCAGTCGCCGGCTTCCCAGGCCGGGCCGGCCAGTTCCAGCAGGTGATCGAGCGCTTCCACGGAAAGGAAGGGCTCGAGCCCGTAGCCCGGAATGATCGCCGACTCGCCGCGCGCGGGATCGATGGCCAGCAACAGCGCGTGGTTGTCCTTGCCCCGGTTGCTGTCGCCGGCGAAGGAGCCCGCGTTGAAGAGCCAGAAAACGTGGAGCGAAAACGGGTGATCCGGGGGAAACCGGTGGATCACGATTTGCAGCACCAGTTGGGGAAACCTCCGCTGGATCTGGTGAATCCGGGACTTGAGCTTCGATTGTTCCGCCGGTTTCAGCGAGGAGGTGGTGTCCGCCACCACGGGTGCGAAGCGTGGCAGCGCTCCCAGCAGGGCGCTCGTCCTCGGATAAGTCAAGCGGCACGACGGACATTCCGGTGCGCTGGGGTGGACCGGTTGCTGGCAGAATGGGCACCGCATGCGCCCGGAGAATAGGCCGCCGCAGACTGAAAACGAGGCGAAAATCACTGGCGGGCATGGGATTTGCGATGTATTGGTCGGCTCGTGTGGAAACCGGCGGTATCCCAGTCAGTCCGCGAACCCGCAAGGCGCGGGTTCGCGCTTGTCGCCGCGCTCATGCTGATGGTGCTCATCGCGCTGATCGCGCTTGGGATGATGAGCCTGGCCGCGATCGAGTTGCGGCGCTCCGCTCTTGATGGCGATATGGCCAACGCCCGCGCCAACGCCAGGCTCGCCCTGATCCAGGCCATCGGCCAGCTTCAGCGCACGCTCGGGCCCGACCAGCGCGTTTCTGCCACCGCCGAAATCCTGCCGGGCGACGCCGCCCAACCCCATTGGACCGGCGCGTGGCGCAGCACTGCGGACGACGGCACTTCCTTTTTCACCCGCGACGATCTGGACGGCGGGCTCAGGGACTCGCGCGCGGATTCCGGCACTCATTTTTCCACCCGCGCCATCGAGTGGCTGGTCAGCGGTGATGCGGCGGAACCATCGTCCGATCCCAAGGGCGATACCGTCGTGCTCGGGCGTGACGAGATGGACCGGAAAATCAAAGTCCCGAAGGTGGCCATGCGCCGGGCCGATGGCAAACTCGCAGGTCACCATGCCTGGTGGACCGGCGACCTCGGCGTGCGGGCGAACCTTTCCACCCGTGATGCGTGGAAACACGCCGCGGCCGCTTCGGGCGGCGGTTTCCCCGGTGTCCGCTACCGCGACATGATCTCCCAAGCGGCGGACCCCTCAATGATGGATGGCGGGAAATCCCCAAGCGATTCGGAAATCCTCCGCCTCGCCAGCCAGCATACCTCAGGGCTCACCTCCGCCGGGGCCGACTGGGCGGAGGACCACGCGTTCAACATCACCGCGGATTCAGCGGGCGTGCTCGCCGATCCGCTCGGCGGCGGGCTCAAGAGCGACCTCACCGCCTTCATCACCGGCAGTGGCGCGATCGCCGACGATGGAAACCTCCGGGGTCTAACGGAAATCGCCCCGCTCATCGGCCACGGCGAGGAGGGTTCGGGGAATTCCCGGACAGCGCTCATGTCGCCGACCTTCGGCCTGTTGCGCGACTGGGCCCGGCTCAACGCGCCGGAGCACGGCAAGAACGTCGCGTCGCGCCTGCCGGAGACCGACCGCTCGGCCGGTTCCTCCAGCGAGGCCTACCATCTCGCCAACGAGTCCCCGGTGAAACTCGCCGGCAACACCCGCGCCTCTCTCCAGCCGATTCTTGTGGAGGCCACCAATTACATTCATCTCTCCACCTTCCGTCTCAGTCAGGCAAATCCGCCGAAGTTCCAGCTCCGCCATCACCTCTACCCGCGAGTCGTCCTCTGGAATCCCCACAACGTCGAACTCGATTTCGACCGCTCGATCATCATGATCCAGGGTAACGGGCGCCAGGAAATGTGGACTGAAAACGTTCACTTCTACGCCGACGGGCGTACGCAGCCCTTCGGTTCAGTCGGTCAGTGGCTGTCATTCGAAGGCGGGCGCAGCACGTCCTTCAACGCCTCCGGCAAAGGCATCATGGGCACCGATGGCTATAATGACCCTTATATCGGCTCCTATTACTTCTCGATTCCACGCACCCGGTTCGCACCGGGGGAATGTCTGGTTTTCTCGCCCGCCAGGCAGGCGGAATACGATTGCCTGAGTCCCTACAGGCAGGGTTTTTACAACCTCAACTCCAACGAGCTGAGTTGTTCCATTGCGCCGGATCCCTCACGCAGCTATTGCGTTTCCGGAACCGATATCGGCGGCGGCATTCCGTATCAACCGGTCCGCTTCTGGTATGCTCCCACCCCTTACTGGTCCCAAACCGGACGCAACGGTGTGGAAAACCAGGGCGACGACACCCGCGCGGTGTTAAAGCATGTCGGATCGTCATCAAGTGTGATCACCTTCGAGGACTTCGACCGTCTGCCGCAGATATCGGTGGTTTCCGCATCCCTCCAATACGGGGCCGGACGCGAGCCCCGCATCGCCTGGGCCGATACCGTGAGGATGCCGATGGAGTTGCTCGACAGGGCCTTGCCGCGGCCCACCGTCATCCCCAACGTGCGCACCCGCGAGGGAGTGCGCCTCCGCTGGTTCACCGAGCACGAGTCCAACCGGCTCAACTCCGGCCGGCTGCAGGACACCCCCTTCATGGAAGAGGCCTTGCTCGGAAACTGGAACCTCCGCGCCGCGTTCGGCGTGCGTTCGCCATGGGAGAACATCGGCGGCGAGCTGCCCAAATCCGGTACTGCGGGCGGCCCGTGGTTTTTCGGCGCCTACACCCGCGATCTGTTCGATGATGAGGTCAGTTGGCAGCAACAGGTGCCCGTCATGAGCGGCGGACGCACCCGCGGCAATCCATTCGGCCCGCCGCAGGAGGGGGCGGAGCGGCACGTTCTGTTTGAAGTTCCGCGTTCGGGCACCGGCGTGATCTCGCTCGGCCAGTTCCAGCATGCGAAGTTATCGGATCTCGTCTGGCACCCTTCCTATGCGATTGGCAACTCCCTGCCCGATCCCCGCCTCGGCGGAGGTGGATACAAGGGGCTCAACCGCACCGCCGCCTCGTCGCCGGATTCCGCTTCCTCCTCGCTCGGCGGCTTTCACCGCAACCAAATCGGATGGTCGTCCGACAATGAGCGTTCCCGGAACCAGGACGAATGGGCGGCAACCGTCCGTGCCATGCTCGGACATCTCCCGCAGACCGACAACCTGGTCGTCGATCTGTCATTCGAGGCCAACCACGCGCTGTGGGACCGGTTTTTCCTCTCGTCCGGGACGCCTTCCGAAAAACTGTCGTTCATCGATGATCCCCACGCCAACCCCCTGCCCAACGGGCGCATGCGCCTGGCTCCCGGCGGCGATATCAGAACCCTCGCCACCGATCTTGCGAGTTATCATCGCGCCGCCTCGCGTCTGATGGTGGACGGAGCCTTCAATGTGAATTCCACGCGCGTCGAAGCATGGAAGGCGCTGCTCGCCTCCGGCCGTCTCAGTGACTTCGCCGATGGCGTGAACGTTCCGTTTTCCCGTTTTACCAACGCTCCGGGCGGCGTTTGGAAAACCGGATCTCCGCCCGATGGCGACGAGATGTGGGCCGGTCGGCGCGAGTTGAGTCCCGGGGAAATCGAGCGCCTTGCCGAAGCCATCGTCGATGAAGTGAAACTCCGCGGCCCTTTCATCTCGCTCTCCGATTTCATCAACCGCCGCCTCGCCGAAGATATCACGGGACGCATGGGAGCCCTCCAGGCCGCCATTGAACGGGCCGGGCTCAACAGCCCGCTCGCACACGCCTGGCCGCTCGACAACCATTCCTCGCTTCCCGACTACGCCCATCCGGACAACATCGCGGACTCCACCGCCATGGAGCAAACCCTCAAGCCTCCGTCCAAGGTCTGGGGCGCGCCCGCCTGGCTCACCCAGGCCGATGTGCTCCAGTCGCTCGGCCCGGCGCTGGCCGCACGCTCGGACACATTCGTCATCCGCGCCTATGGCGAGACCGTGGACCCATCGGGAAAAACCACCGCCATCGCCTGGTGCGAGGCCGTGGTCCAGCGCACGCCCGAGCCTCTGGCGCCGGACCAAAGCGGCATCAACCCGCGTGATCCGGGCACTCCCGGCGACTTCGGCCGCCGATTCTCCATCTCCTCCTTCCGCTGGATCCACCCGCGCGAGATCTAACATTTTTCATGACCCTCCATCTCCCCGCCGTCATCGCGACACTCGCCGCCGCGTCCTCCATCAGCCTCGCGGCGGAAACCGAAAAAGCGGCCCCGCGCTCGGCGCGCTTTTTTCCGGTGGGCGAGGCTCCTCCCTTCCGCCAGGAAATCCGTGACGGAGTGCGCTATGAACTCGAACCTCCGCCCGGCAGCGTGCCGCCGCACCAGGTCATTCCCTTCGGCGCGGGAAAAGAGGACGCGGCGCTGGAACTCCGCCTCGGCCGCATTTCGGCTCCGGTCAAGGCTCCCTCCGGCGAGGGGCCTTTCCCCCTCATGCCCGCCGGCGCGCGGGACGGAGAAAAACCGTGGCATGTTTTCCAGCGGCCGGAAACCGGGGATTTCCTCGTGTTTCTATGGCGCAAGCCCGGCCCCGGCGGTTGGAGCGAGGTCTCGCACCTCATCGTGCCGGACGGACGCGAGGGCACCCCGTCGGGCACCGTGCGCATCGCCAATCTGTTTCCCCAAACCGTGCGCGTGCTATGGGGGGCGGAGGTCATCGTTCTCAAGGCCGGGGCGCACGTCGCCAAACCCATCCGCGCCGGTGCGGAAACCGCCATCCAGATCCTCGCCAACACCGGAGGCGGCGCGGACAAACGCTATTTCTCCACCACCGTCACCCAAAACCCTGGCGAGCGCGGATGGATCGTTCTCTACCGCGCGGACGGCGAGGCGCCGCGCCGCCCTCTCAAGGTGCTGATGATCCGGGAACCCGCATGAGAAACGGGGATATCAAGGCAGCTCCGCGACCACCAGCCGGACAAACGGTTTCGGACCGCCGGTGGGAAGGATGCGGCCGATCAACCCTTCTGTGTCTGTTGGATCCGGACCGGTGTCCGGCGAGGCTGATGTCCGGATGGCACATGTGACACCGCCGCCGGCGGCCGGACTGAACGGTTCGGAATCTCACACGGCGGTTTGGAACCATGAAAATCCCGCGGTTCCAGCAGGATTACGCGATGCCTTTCCGGTTGATCGTGCCAGTTCGGCCTCATTTCGGCCCCATTGCCCCGTTTTCGCTTGGCGGACCGGGTTCGGCCGCGCCATCCGCCACCCGTGAGAGCGGGTCCACCGGGAAGAAAAACGGGCTGTCGCCGCGGTCGCCCTTGCCGTAGGTGGCGATGAATTGCTGGGTTTCCTCTAACAGGAGGAAATCCGCGAGGGCCTCGGCGCCGGTCACATTGGCCTGCGGCCGGCGTTTGGGATTTGCCACCATCAGCACGTAGGGACGGCGCATGGCGGCGTCGCCCTCCACCATCGGGATCATGTTCTTGCGGGGCATGCGGCCGAACCGCACGGGCAGATTGCCGACGATGGCATAGGCGTTGTGCGATTCGGCGAAGTTGAGGATCTCGCGTTTGTCGGATGCCGAGTCCTGCAGCAACCACGATGGCCCGGGCGCCAGTTCGCTTTTCACCAGCAGGGTGTGAAACACCTCGCGGCTCCCGAGATCGCGGAAATCGACGAACCTGCCTCCCTTGGCGGCGATTTGTTTCAGGGCGGCGACTCCGTCCCTCATGCCCTTGATGCCGGCGGGATCGCCGACGGGGCCGACGATGACCAGTTCGTTTTTCACCCAAGGCCGCATGCGCACCGCGAATCCGTCCGCCACCAGGTTGGTGGTGATGTCACCCGAGTGCATGGTGAGGAAATCGATGCCGCCCTTGCGGAACGCCTCGTCGAGCAGGTTGCGCTCGCCGGCGGCGGCGAGTTCCACCCTGATGCCCGTCTTGCGGGTGAAGCGCTCGCAAAGCGCCTGCCAGAATCCGGTCATGATCATGCCGTTGATCACGGCCGCGCGCACGGGCTCCGGGTTTTCCTCCCGAGCGGCGGCGGGGAGCCATGTGCCTGACAAAACCAGCGCGGCAAGCAGCCGGCTTTCAATACATGTCGGAGTTCGCATCGCTGTCGGTTCCTGTTTTCCATGATATGCCCGGACGCTTCGGGTCGCCCATGCCGCACCCGAGTTCTTCCGCGCGATAAGCGGCCACGTGGCCGTCCAGATAGAGGATGTTGCCCATGCCGCCGTGCGGCGCGATCGGGCTGTAGGCGGAGGTGGAAGGATAGACGCTGGAATAATCGCCGGGCGCCTCCGCCATGAAGACGACGCCGGACGGATCGCGGATCTGCGGGAGCAGGCTGGGATTGGGGAAATTCCATGGCGAGAGGTTCATGTTCATGCCATAGCCGAGCGGATGTTTCACGGTTGCGGGCGGCTTCGATCCCGGGCAGAGAAAGATGGACCTGCCGCCGGGCGCCTGGAGTTTCCCTCCCTCGAAGAGTTCCTGATAGGTGGGAGAGCCGAGATAGGGGGGAAGCGCGTTGAACCAATCCTCCGGGCGGTTGATGACGCCGAGTTTCTGCCGCCCCTGCCCGCGGCGCGGCAGGTGGCCGTTGTGATCGGCCACATGCAAGGCGAGGGCCACGCCCCATTGGCGCAGGTTTCCGGCCGAGACGGATTGATTCGAGCGCGCAAGGGTGTTTTTCCCGATGGAAAAACCGATCATGCCCAGCGCCGCGACAATCGTGATCGCCACCAGCGCTTCCACGAGGGTGAAACCGCGCACGGATTTGGCCAAACGCCGCTTCATGGATTCCTGCGTCTGCGGGAGATCAGCATCACCGCGGAAAACGCGGCGAGCGCCCATGCTCCGGGTTCCGGTATCGCGCTTGCGGTGATGGTGAGCAGGGGCCGGTTCGCCGGGGTGCCGTTGCTGCGCGAGTTGAACAGGCCGCTCACCGCGGAATCCCCGGCGAACAGGTTGACGGTCGCGGTTCCACCCGCATTGATGTCTGTTAGAAATCCGCCCGCCGGTTGGAACTGGATCGAAACCGCGCCGGAGGTGGCGCCATCGAAGGCATGGGAGCCGAGGGATTCGCTGCCGGAGGCCAGGAGGCCGGGGAGGGACGAGAAGGTCACGCCGGCCGCACCCGGAGCCGCGGGCGTGCCGCTGCCTTCGCTCCACGTATCGTCGGCCAGCCAGCGCAGGGCGATCAGTCCGGCGGCGCTGGCGTTGAAGATGGCATTGTTCGGATTCGCGGCGGTGAGCTGGAGCGAGACCGAGTCCACCACCCAGCCGCCGCTGCCGTAGGTGGTGTCGAACTGGGTTTTTGCCGGGGAGAAATCGAACATCAGCAGGCTTTGGAATTCCCCTTTGTCGAGTCCGGAAGCGGAGACTCCGAACGCGCCGGCGCCGCCGAAGTTGCCCGTCGCGTTCGCCGCGCTGAGAAAGGCGTCGGCGGTGGGACCGAGGTTGACCGCTGTGGCGGCAAAGGAGGTGGCGCATGTCGCCAGCAGGGCGGAAAAAAAGGGAAGGGGATTTGGTTTCATGGGGGATTGCGGAAAATGGAACGCTTGCCATTGGCAGGATACTGTCATATGAAGCTAGGAACGTGCCAACCCGCAAGCCGCAATTTCACGAAATCGCCCTCCGTCGCGCGGATCGCGGCTGGACGCAGGGCGAACTGGCGGAGCGGGCGGGGATCCCGCGCACGACCGTCAGTGCCATCGAGGGCGGACGTTTGACTCCGTCGGTGACCGCCGCCCTCGCGCTGGCGGCGGCGCTGGAGTGCGGGGTGGAGGAGATTTTCGGCGGCGGCACCCCGATTGTGAAAACGGGCGGCCGGCCGAAGTGGGCGTGGCAACCGGGTGTCGGCGCCTGCCGCTTTTGGCAGGCGGAGGTTTCCGGCAACCATTGGCTCTATCCGGTGGAATCCCCGTCGATGAACCCCGTTCCGCACGACGGCATTTGGCAGGGCGGAGTCGCGAAGGAGCATTCCGCGTTTCCGGCGCGGGACACGCTGGTCATCGCGTGTTGCGATCCGGCGGCCGGCTTGATGGCGCATGCCTATGCGGCGGCCGGCGGTTTCCGGATGCTGGTGTTGGAACGCGGCGGTGGCGAGGCGCTGGATCTGCTCCGCCGGGGGCTGGTACACGCGGCCGGGATCCATCGTTCGACCGGAGAAAACCCGGACCGCAACCTGGAGACGGTGCGATCCCTAACATCCGGGGATCACCGCCTGATACGCGCCGCCCACTGGCAGGAGGGGCTGGTGGTTCCACAGGCGGAGAAATCGAAGTCCCTGAAGTCCCGGCTCCGGCGCAATGCCCGCTGGGCCATGCGCGAGCCGGGATCCGCCGCGCGCGAGTGCATGGATGAACTGCTGGCGGATCAACCGGTCGAAGGCCGTTGCGTGGACGGCCATCTGGCGGTGGCGGCAGCGGTCAAGGCGGGCTGGGCGGATCTCGGTGTCTGCGTGAGAATCGCGGCGGAGAACGCGTCGCTCGGCTTTCTGCCGCTGCGCGAGGAGGCCCTGGATTTTTGTTTTCCGGCCTCGCTGGCGCGCGACCCGAGAATCGCCGCGTGGGTGCGCCTGCTGCGGTCCCGCAGCCACCGCCGCCTGCTGAGCGAACTGCCCGGCTATGACGCCCGACAAACCGGCGATTGGATTTTGTGACTTTCCACCCATGCTCAGGCCCAACATGAAACTCAGACTGACGATTCTGGCCCTGATGGCGGCTGCGGGCTGCCTGCGGGCGGACGATGACAAGGCGCTCCGGGTCTCGGCGGCCGCCAGCCTTGCCGATGTGCTCAAGGAGATCCATCAGATCTATCAGGAAAACGGCGGCCGCCGGGTGCGTCTCAATACCGGCGCATCCAGTGTGCTCGCGCGCCAGATCGCGGAAGGCGCGCCCGCGGATGTCTTCATCTCCGCCGATCTCGCGAAAATGGATGATCTGGAAAAGAAGGGACTCATCGATGTCTCCACGCGTGAATCACAATTGTCCAACTCGCTGGTGGTGATCGTCCGGGCGGACAACGCGGTTTCGCTCGCTTCCGGCAGGGATCTGCTGCGGATGCGCCGGATCGCACTCGCGGATCCGAAAGCGGTGCCCGCCGGGGTTTATGCGAAGCAATGGTTCGAGAAACTCGGCATTTGGCGGCGGATCGAACCCAAGGTCGTCGCCACCGGCGATGTCCGCGCGGCGCTCGCGGCCGTCGAAAGCGGAAATCTCGACGCCGGCGTGGTTTACAAGACGGACGCGGCCATTTCCAAAAAAGTGAGGATCGCCCATGAAGTGCCGGCCAACGAGGCCCCGCCGATCATCTATCCGATGGCGGTGTTGAAAGGCGCCGCGGATGCGGCGGAGGCCCGGCGCTACCTTGCGTTTCTCGATTCCGCCGCCGCCGTCGGGATATTCGGGAAGCATGGTTTCATCGTGCTGCCGGAGGCGGCGAAACCCGCATCGGAATGATGTCCCCGGACTGGCAGGCCGTCTGGGTGACGCTGAAGGTCGCCACCCTCAGCGTGGCGCTCATCATCCCGCCGGGCTTGTGGCTCGCCTGGCTGCTGGCACGCCGCCGCTGGACGGGCAAATCCCTGGTGGAAACGATTGTCGCGCTGCCGCTCGTGATGCCTCCGGTGGCGACCGGGCTGATCCTGCTGAAGCTGTTGGGAAGGCGCGGACCGGTCGGCGGCTGGCTTCACGACACATTCGGGATCGATGTGTTGTTTTCCACGACTGCGGTGGTGGTAGCGCTGGCGGTGATGGCCTTTCCGCTGCTTGTGCGATCCGCGCGCACCGCCTTCGAGGAAGTGCCGGTGCGGTTGGAGAAGGTCGCGAGGACGCTGGGCCGCGGTCCATGGAGCGTGTTTCTGACCATTTCCCTGCCTCTGGCAAAACGCGGGCTCGCCGCCGGCATCGTGCTGGCCTTCGCCAGGGCGCTCGGCGAATTCGGAGCCACCATCATGGTCGCCGGCTTCATCCAGGGCGAGACGACGACGCTCTCGCTGGCGATCTATCAGAGTGTGCAGACCGGTGAGGACGCCCGCGCGTTGCGCCTGCTGGCGGTCTGCGTGTGCATGGCATTTGCCGCAGTCTGGTGCAGCGAAACCCTCTCCCGCAGGAAAAACCGGCCATGAGCCTGATTCTGGAAAACCTCGAACTGCCGCTCGCGGATTTCACGCTGCGCGCGAACCTCGGTCTTGATGCCCCGGTCACCGGCATCAGCGGCCCGTCGGGTTCGGGCAAAACCTCCCTGCTCGAATTGATCGCCGGATTGCGCAAACCCGCAAAGGGAGCCATCCGGCTTCACGGTGAAACACTCACCGACATCGATGGCCGCCGGATTCTTCCGCCGGAGAAACGGCGGGTGGGATACGTGCCGCAGGACCTCGCGTTGTTTCCCCACCTGAATGTGCTCGCCAATCTGCGATACGGCCTCCGCCAGGAAGCGGATGGCGGCTCCCTGCTGGAAAAGGTCACCGGGGTGCTCGAACTCGGGCCGCTCATCCGGCGGGTGATCGCCAACCTGTCGGGTGGCGAGAAGCAGCGCGTGAGCCTCGGCCGCGCCTTGCTCTCCGCTCCGGCGATCCTGCTGCTGGACGAACCGCTCGCCAATCTGGACGAACGCCTGAAGGAGAAAATCCTGCCCTATCTCCAACGCATCCGCAGCGAGTTCGGCGTGCCCATGATTTATGTGAGCCACTCGCGGGATGAACTCCGGGCGCTGTGCGACGAGGTTCTCGTCATGCGCGTCGGCAGGATTCGCCGGGCACACACGCCGCCGGATGGGAAGAGACATCCGGAAAACGATGGCATGCTCCGGACATGACCGGCCATGTGACGGGAAGTGCCGCAGGCTTGTGAATGAGGAAAGCGGGAATGCGGGAAAGGGTTTCAGGGGATCATTTTCCCTGCATTCATGCCTTTCTTGTTCCAAAAGCATTGCAAATGGAGGCGGATTCAAACCGGGCGGGATTGGGACATGAAAAGCGCTCCCTCAAAACTCCGGATTCGAATCGACCGCGACTTAAAGGAAGCCCGGAAGCGGTTCTTCACGCGATCGGATTGGATGCAACGACGGCGGTGAGGCTGTTTTTCACGAAAGTGGCGCGGACGCGGAGCATCCCGTTCCAACGAAGCGTTTTCAAAAGGCGGTTGCCAAACTCAACCGCCAATGGCGGTCATCGGGCGTCGGACTTCGAAGTCATCGGCAAACGAGTGGTTCTCGGGTTTGTGGGCGATGGCGTCCCCGATGGCGGCGGTGATCTCCGAATTGTCTCCTCGCAGGGCGGGCGTGAGGTCGATTTCCCCGTGGCGGCCGAGGCAGGGGCGGAGTTTGCCGTCGGCTGTTAGACGGAGTTTGTTGCAGGTGGCGCAGAAGTCCGCGCAGGTGACGGAGCCGATGAAGCCGACGTGGGCGCCGCTGAACATGTAATATCGCGCGGGTCCGTGGCCGTGGGGTTTGTCGGCGGCGGGTTCGAGTCTTCCGTGTTCCGCGAGGCGGGACATGGCATCACCCACCGACATGAAACGGCGCTCGTCCACCGGTCCGCCGGGTGCGAGAGGCATGAGTTCGATGAAGCGGACCGGCATGCCGAGCGCCGCTCCGAATTTCACCAAGGGGACAATCTGGTCGTCATTGAGACCGCGCAGCAGGACGCAGTTGAGTTTCACCACCTCGAAGCCCGCGGCGGCGGCGGCGCCGATGCCGTCGAGCGCGTCATCGAGGCGTCCGCCGGTCAGTTTGCGATAGGTTTCCGCATCCAGCGCATCCAGGCTGATGTTTACCGAACGCACACCGGCCTGTTTGAGGGGGGAGGCGAGGTTTTTGAGCAACACGCCGTTGGTGGATATGCCGAGGGTCTGCACGCCGGGCAGGTCCCAGATGCGGCGGGCGATCTCGACGATGTCCTTTCTAACAAGTGGTTCGCCGCCGGTGAGGCGGAATTTGCGGAAGCCGAGGCCGGTCGATTGCCCGACGATACGGACGATTTCATCCGCGGTGAGATGGTCGGCGCGCTCGGCCCATCCCTTGTAGCCCTTCGGCATGCAGTAGAGGCAGCGCTCGTTGCAGCGGTCGGTGACCGAGATGCGGAGGTAGTCAATCGTGCGTCCGAAGGGGTCCATGGGAAATCAGATGGTGGCAAACTTGGCGGCGGCGGGCGCGTGGCGCGGCGCGGGAACCGGGGTGCGACCGCCGCCCCGGCGCGAACCGAACCAGCCGCCGACGAGCGCACAGGGTAGCAGAAGCCGCGCCATGACCGGAATGTGTCCGCCCCTGGGGATGAAACCGGACAAGCCGGAGCGTGAATTCGCGGCAATGAAGGCGGCGGAAACGGTGGCCGGAGCCCGGCGGAAGATCACGCCACCTATGCCAACCAAGCCTGGGAGGAAGCCGGTCATGCCGCCGGTGCCGGCCAGGCCCATCACCGCGAGGTAGGCCGAGACTCCGCCGTGACCGACCGATGCGTATGGAACGGACCCCGCGATGAATGCGGGTCCAGGCATGAGCGGAGGGGCGTCGGGAAAATCAGTGGGCATCGGTTTGCGGATACAGCGGGGTGATCACGGGCGCGCGCCTGGAGGTGTCGGTTGCACAAAGCAGGGTTTGGACCTTTATTCGCGATTGGGCAAGGATGAGTAAATCCGGGACACGGCGATTTCGGATTGCCGAAGTCCTTGTGGCATTGTATTCCCATGACGCCCGCTCATCCGCAGGCGAAACCTAATTCACGGGTATGGTACGGTGTTTCCGTGTGAGTGGCCGGATTCCCGCTGACATCGATCCGCCAACCTCGCACAACACCATGAAACGAAACGCGATCATCCTGCTAGCCACCGCCCCCGTGCTTTGCGCGGGAAATCCGGAAGCGGTCATCACCCCGCCGCCGGCCCAAGGCGACTGGATCACTCCGCTGATCGACATCCGCACCCGCTACGAGTTCGCCGATATCGATGGCTTCGACCGTTCCCACGCCTGGACCTTCCGCGAGCGCCTCGGCTTGAAAACGACCGCCTGGAGCGGTTTCAGCGCCCTCATCGAAGGAGAGTTCTCGCAGGCCGCGGTCGATGACTATCATGGCGGCGCCCCCGGAGCGGATCCATTTGACCCCGCGGATTCGCTCATTGCCGATCCGGAGACCAACGAACTGAACCAGGCCTACCTGCAGTATGAGGGCTTCGATACCACCGCGCGCGCCGGTCGCCAGAAGATCGTTTATGACAACTCCGCGTTCATCGGCAACGTCGGCTGGAGACAAAACGAGCAAACATTCGATGCCATCTCGCTTGGCAACAAGTCGGTCGATGCGCTCGTCCTGAACTACGCTTATCTCAACCAGATCAACCGAATCTTCGGCTCGGATGCGGACGCGTCGCTGGCCGTTTCCCCCAACGTTGAGGATGTCGCCGCCAGCGCCCATTTGTTCAATGCCTCCTACACCGGCATCCGGGGACTCGCGCTGGGAAGCTATGCCTACATCATGAACTTCCGGGATCTCGGGGCCTGGGACAACAACACCTTCGGCCTGAGCGCCAGGGGCGACCTCTGCGGCGTGACGCTCTACGGCGAACTCGCCTGGCAGGACAAGGCCGGGGTTCGCGGTGACGAAGGCGCGATGTATGCCCACGTCACCGCCACCAAAGCCCTGAAAACCGGGAGCGTTGATCTGGGGTCGCTCACCGTGGGTGTCGAGAGCCTCGACGCCGGTTTCAAGACCCCGCTGGCCACGCTGCACGCTTTCAACGGCTTTGCCGATATCTTCGTCGCCGGCAGAACCAACGGCTCACACAATGGCCTCACGAACACATACCTTGTCCACACCCTGCCTGTTTTTTGGGGCATGAAGTGGTCGAACGTGTTTCATGTCATGGGCGATAACGAACCGTCTTCCGGTTATGGCTGGGAATACGACTCGGTTCTTGTGAAAAAGTTCAACGAACAATTCACGGGCATCGCCAAGTTGGCATGGTTCAACTCGGAAGGGGACGGATATGTCGGCGCCGCGCCGCTGCCCGACGCCACCCGCTTCTCGGTGGAGCTGAATTACACGTTCTGACGGTCCCGGTTTGCCGTCCCGTCGAAACGCCGCGGCGTTTCGTTTTCCGCATCAGTCTCCGGCGAGTGCGTCGAAAGCCATGCCGCATATGCCGATGAATGCCTCCTCGACAAGGCTTGGATCCTTGCGCGGGCAGTGGAACGCGCCCCATTCGCGTTCGATTCCGGGATCGCCGATTGATATCATTTTCAGCGATCCCTCATCGATTTCGCGGCTGGCCACCCATGGCGCCACGATGCCGACACCGATGCCGAGTTTCGCCATTTCCCGGATCGCCTGCATGTCGCCCAGCACGACCGGCTTGCGTCCGCGGCCCACTTCGCGGTCGAGCCATTCCCGCACCAACCGGTTGGTCTCGGTGCCCTTGGCATAGATGATGAACTGTTGGTCGGCCAATGTTTCCCTCGCCGAACCGGGATCCGCGCCCCATGGGTGGAACGGGGAGACGACGAATGCCAACCGGTCCCGGAACATGAAACGATAGCCTTCGTCGCCACGTCCGCGCGGCTTGAGGCCGAGAACCACATCAAGCTCCGCCTCCGCCAGCCGGTCGGTCAATTGGGTCGTGTCCCCGGCCTCGATGACGGGTTCGCACCGCGGAAAGCAATCGCGGAACTCCCGCAGGACGGATGGCAGCAGGAAATTGCACAGGCTGTGCGGCGCGCCAATGCGGATGCGCGTCTGTCCCCATCGCCGCAGGCTGTCCACGTCGCGGCCGGCCTGCTCGATTTCGAAGATCGCGCGGCGGCAGCGTTTCAGGACCAGTTCTCCCTCAGGAGTGACGACCACCCGCTTGCCGCTACGGTCGAGCAGCCTACAGGAAAGCTGGTCTTCCAGTGTCCTCAGCGAGTGGCTCACCGCGGACTGCGTGACGAAGATCCGCCGCGCGGCCAGTGTGAAGCTGCCTTCCTCTGCCACGGCGACGAAAGCCCGGAGCTGTCTCAGGTCGGGAACCCAATCCATGTGCGGTGATGAAGTGGTTTCATTCCAGTTTGGGGCGGGAATCAGCAGCGCTTATGCCAATTGACCGATTTTGGCACTCTTCGCGCTTTCGATGGCCGCATGAGCCCCACCAAGCCCCGCCCGCATGCCAACCGTATTCCCATTCGCCTCGGATATGTGGCCCTCGCCGACTGCGCGCCGATCGCCGTGGCACGCGAGATGGGCATCTTCGAGCGCCACAATCTGAATGTCCGTCTCAGCAGGGAACTCGGCTGGGCGAGCGTGCGGGACAAGATCTATCAGGGCGAACTGGACGCGGCGCAGGCCATCGCCGGCATCGCCTTCGCGCTTGGCTTCGGCGTTTCCGAACCCCGCCGGGAGGTTGCCGTTCCCCTCGTTCTCAATCTCCATGGAAACGCGATCACGCTATCCAAGTCCCTCGATCCCCCGGTCATTGGATCGGGAGAGGGATTGAAGGCCCATCTCCGGCGGCACTGGAAACTCGACCGCCCTTTCACCCTGGCCGCCACCCATCGCTACTCCTCCCACTTCATACTTCTCCAACAATGGCTGAAGCGTCTTGAACTGAATGCTCCCGATGAGGTCGAGATCGTGTTTCTTCCTCCGGCACTGATGCCGCGCCACCTTCGCGCCGGGCATATCGACGGCTATTGTGTCGGGGAACCGTGGAACTCCGAGTCGGTGCTGTCCGGCGACGGTTGGTGTCCGGTGACATCCGCCGATCTGTCCCACGGGCATCCGGAGAAGGTGTTGCTGGTGTCGGACCAGTTTGTGATGGATCAAAAGGAGGAAACCATCCGCCTGGTCGCGGCATTGCTCGACTCCTGCAAGCTGTGCCAGGATCCGGATTTCCGTGATCAACTCGTCGAAATTCTTTCGATGAAACAGTACGCCGGTGCCTCGCGCGAGGTGCTGCGCAACAGTCTCGGCCCCCGTTTCAATGCCGGGCCGAGGGCGCTGGACGCCGGCGCGTTTCATGTCTTCCATGGCCGCGGGGTGAATGCGCCGACGGTGGACAAGGCGTCCTGGGTGATGTCCGGCCTTCGGTCGGCCGGTTCCCTGCCAAACATCACCGGTTCATCGCTCTCACGGTTGTATCGCGAGGATCTTTTCAACGCCGCATGCCAGATGTCCGGCGGCGCATGACTGGGTTTCATCGTCACAATGAGGCGGCATCCCCACAACGGGTCGCGAAAATCCCTCCTTGGCATCCTCCTCGCTTGAATGGACTGCGAAACCACAAACTGACCGCCATCTCCGAAATGCCAAACACATCACGCAGGAAGTTCCTTTCCACCACCGCGAAAACCTCTCTTCTGGGCGCGCTCCATGCCGGTCTGCCCGCCGGTTGGTGCGGTGCGCAAACCGTCCCGGATGCTCCGGAATCGCCAAACGTCAACTTCGGCATCATCGCCCTCACCGATTGCTCGCCGATCGTCATCGCCCATGAAAAGGGACTCTTCAAAAAATACGGCGTCAACTCCACCGTCACCAAGGGCGCGAGTTGGGCCGCCATTCGCGACTCGCTTGCCAATGGCGACGTCCAGGCCACCCACATGCTCATCGGCATGCCCATCGCCTCCACCATGGGCCTCGGCGGCGCGCCCAAAGTCCCGATGGTGATTCCATGGCTGCTCAACCGCAACGGCCAGTCGATCAGCCTCGCCAAATCGCTCAAGGGAAAAGTGGGAGCGGATCCCAAGCCGCTCAAGCCGCTCGTCGATGCGGCCAGGGCTTCCGGCCATCCGATGACCTTCGCGATGACCTTTCCGCCCGGCACCCACGCGATGTGGATCCGCTACTGGCTCGGGGCCGGCGGCATCAACCCCGGGGATGCCAATGGAGCGGGGGCGGACATTTCGCTCATCACCATACCTCCGCCGCAGATGGTGGCCAACATGCAGGTTGGCAAGATGGACGGATTCTGCGTCGGCGAACCGTGGAACGCGAAAACCATCAACGACGACATCGGATTCACCGCGATCAACACCCAGGGCATCTGGAAGGACCATCCGGAAAAAGTCTGCGCCTTCACCGAGGAGTTCGCCGCCAGGAATCCGAAGACCGTCAAGGCGGTGCTCAAGGCCCTGCACGAGGCCAGCGTCTGGCTCGACAAGATGGAAAACCGCCCGGAACAGGCGAAAATCGTCAGCGCGCCCACTTATATCAACTGCCCGCCCGAACTCATCCTCGGCCGCCTTCAGGGGAAATACGACATGGGGGACGGCCGCAGGTTCCGCGATCCCGATTGCATGATCTTCAGCGACCGCAACTGCAACTACCCGCAGCCGAAATACTGCAAGTGGTGGCTCACCCAACTCCGCCGCTGGGGCTTCACCGACGGTGCGCCCGACTACGGGGGCGTCACCCGCCAGGTGATGCGAGCCGATATCTACGAAGAGGCGATGAGGGAAATCGGATACTCCCACGGCGGCCTGAGCGAGGCCCCGGAGGAGTTTTTCGATGGCTCCGGATTCGATCCGAAGGCCGATCCGGAAGCCTATGCCGCCTCCTTCGCCGTCAAAACCCCGAAGGGTTGATACATGCCAAATTGCCGCACGCCATGAAGTTTATCCAATCGCTGAAGCTCGATCTCGTCCTGCTGCCGCTCGTCGGCCTGGCCCTCTGTCTGGGAGGATGGGCCATTATCGCCGGAAGCTCCACCACCACCACGATGGTGGACGACTGGGGCGATGCCGTCACGAAGACCGAGCGCCACGGGATTTCCAGGAACCTTCCGTCGCCGGGGGAAACCTGGGAGGCCAGCAAGCCCTACATCGTCGAACCGTTTGCCAAACGCGGCGAACTCGACCAGGGCATCCTGCGTTTCGCGTGGCTTTCGCTGAAACTGGTGGCGCAGGGATACTTCATCGCGCTGCTCGTCGGCACGCCGATCGGTTTCCTGTTGGGACTGTCGAAAAACTTCACCAAGGCCCTCGATCCGATCATCCAGATCCTGCGTCCGGTTTCTCCGCTCGCCTGGCTGCCGCTCGGAATGGTGCTCTTCAGCGGTCTCAGAATCGCCGACGCCAGCGGGCGGGTGACTTTCGGAACCTCCGATGCCGCAGCCCTGTTCACCATCGCGATCTGCGCGATGTGGCCCACGGTTCTCAACACGGCCGTCGGCGTGCGGGCGGTGCCGCAGGATTACCTCAATGTCGCCAAGGTTCTGAAGTTGTCAAAAACCAAGACTCTTTTCAAGGTGCTCATTCCATCGGCGCTGCCCTACATGTTCACCGGTTTCCGCCTCTCGCTCGGGATCGCGTGGCTGGTCATCGTCGCGGTGGAAATGCTCATCGGCAAACCCGGTGTCGGCGGTTTCCTCTGGCAGCAATACAACGCGAACAGCTTCGCCCACATCATCCTGTCCATCCTCACCATCGGCGTCATCGGCTTCATCCTCGACCGCGCCATGAGCTTGGTGGAGGGCAGATTCCGCACCGCGTGAGATAGCCATGGGACCTGTTGGACATATGAGACCTATTCTTGAATTATCCGGAGCAAGCAAATCCTTCGCCGGAGCCACCATCCTGCGTGACATCAACCTCGCCGTCGGGGAAGGGGACTTCGTTTCCGTCATCGGCTACTCCGGCACCGGCAAGAGCACCCTCATCAATCTCATCGCCGGATTGCTCAAACCGGACACCGGCAACGCGAAGATGGACGGCGTGGACATCAGCGGACCCGGTCCCGAGCGCGGAATCGTGTTTCAAAACTACTCGCTGCTGCCGTGGCTCACCGTCACCGAAAACATCCGACTCGCCGTGGACCAGTTGTTTCCCGGAATGTCAGTGGCGGAACGCGGGGAATACACGGCCGGATACGTGGATATGGTGAAACTCACCCCCGCCGCGCTGAAGTATCCGAAAGAGTTGTCGGGCGGAATGCGCCAGAGGGTGTCCGTGGCCCGCACGCTCGCGGCCAATCCCCGCATCCTGCTGCTGGACGAGCCGCTATCCGCCCTCGATGCGCTTACCCGCGCCACCTTGCAGGACGAGATTGTCGAAATCTGGCAGAAAAACCGCACGACGGTGATATGGATCACCAACGATCCCGACGAGGCGATCCTCGTTTCGGACCGGGTGATCCCGCTCCTTCCCACCCGCGAGGGGGCCACCCTCGGGATTCCGATTGATATCAATCTCGCCCGCCCGCGCGACCGCCGCGAGGTCATCCGCACCGGAGAGTTCAAGGAACTCAGGCTTCGACTGGTCAACACCCTGCTGGGGGCCAAAAAGGACAGCGCGGCCACCGTCACCAGGAAGCTCGCCACTCCGGACATCCTCCCCGAAGACCTCAACAGGAAGCGGAGCTATTCGTTTTTTGACCGCCCGGCACCGCGCCGCCGCTCGCAGCTTGCCCGCGAGGAACTCCAAATCGAAACCTCATGAGTGCCGCACCCGTTCTCGAACTTTTCAAACTCTCGAAGACCTATTCCACGGCGAAAGGCCCTGCGGTCATTGTCAGGGATTTCACACTCAATTTCGCCGCCGGCGAGTTCATCACGCTGATCGGCCACTCGGGCTGCGGCAAATCCACCGTGCTGTCAATGGTGGCCGGTCTGACCGATATCACCGATGGCGCGATGATCCTTGGCGGACGTGAAACCAACGAGGCCGGCCCGGATCGCGGCGTCGTATTCCAGTCCCCCTGTCTGCTGCCGTGGATGACTGCCTTCGAGAATGTCATGCTCGGCGTGAACCAGGTGTATTTCACCGCTTCGAAAACCGAGCGCCGGGAACTCGCCGAATACTATCTCACGGTGGTCGGCCTCGGAAACTCGATGCGCAAATACCCCGCGGAACTCTCCCAAGGCATGCGGCAGCGTGTTGGCATCGCCCGCGCCTTCGCGCTGCAACCGAAAATGCTCCTGCTGGACGAACCCTTTGGCATGCTCGACTCGCTCACCAAGATGGAACTCCAGGAGGTGCTGCTGGACCTCTGGCGTCGCAACAGGCTCACCACCCTGATGGTTACCCATGATGTGGATGAGGCGATCTTCCTCTCCGACCGCGTCGTCATGATGACCGACGGACCGGAGGCCGAGGTGGGCGACATCCTCGACATTCCCTTCGAACGCCCGCGTAATCGCGCCGCGATTCTCGCCGACCCGCGCTATCAGGAATGCCGGAACCATCTGCTCACGTTCCTGAACGAGCGTTCCCACCTTCGGCCAAGCCGGATCAAATCACCGACCGTTGAGATCGATATCCCGGATGAGGCCGCCGGAAGCCAGGTTTCCGGCGCTCTGCCGATCCGTTGATTTCATGGCTGGCCACGGCGTGCATGAATCACGGTCATTCCCCTGATCTAAACTTTTACTGTGTGCGAATCCGCCGGGATGCCGGATGGCACAAACGCTGCAATTCCACACCATCGTGAATCCAGTCTGCCCGCAAATTCCCGAAAACGCCCCGTTCGATCCGGTTCAGCGCCAATGGATCAACGGCTACCTTGCCGGCCTGTTCAGCGGTCGCTCCACCGCGCCGACCACTCCATCCCTTGGCACCTTGCTGTTTTTGTTCGGGTCGCAAACCGGCGGCTCCGAGAGTCTCGCCAAAAAATTCGCCAAGGACGCCGCCGGCCGGGGCTTCGAGGCCAAGGCGCTTGGTCTTGACGCCAGTTCGCCCGCCGATCTGGCGAACAACCCGCGGGTTTGCATCATCACCAGCACCTATGGCGATGGAGACATGCCGGACAACGCCCAGGCATTCTGGGATGCCCTCAGCGCGGATGACGCTCCACGTTTGGAGAACCTCTCGTTCTCTGTCCTGGCTCTTGGAGATCGGAACTACACGAAGTTCTGCCAGGCCGGTGTGCTCTTCGATGAACGGCTCGCCGCCCTGGGAGCGAAACGCGCGCTGCCCCGCGCGGATTGCGATGTGGATGAGGAAACCAAGGGCCACCGGTGGTTTGCCGAGCTGATGGGGGTATTCGCGCCGGACAGCGCCGCCACTCCTTCCTTGCTGGAAACGGACACGCCTTATGGAAAAACCAATCCTTTCCCGGCTAGGCTGAAAACCAACCGTCTCCTCACCGGCGGGGGCTCATCCAAGGAAACCCGCCATTTTGAGATCATACTGGATGGCAGCGGCCTCGAATACGAGGTTGGCGACGCGCTCGGCGTGGTTCCCGCCAATTGTCCGGACTTCGTTTCCGAAATTCTAACAGCCGCAGGCCTCGACGGCACGGAAATGGTCACAATCAGGGACGGTTCACCTCTCGCCGTCCGGGAAGCCCTTGTTTCCAAATTCGACCTCACCTCTTTCATCGCCAAGCTGCCGGAAACACAATCGGCCAGTGATCTCATCTCCTCGCTCCGCCCTCTGCAACACCGGCTCTATTCGATTTCCTCCAGCCCCAAGGCACACCCCGGGGAAGTCCACCTCACCGTCGGAATCGTCCGTTATGATATCGATGGCAAGCCGCGCAAAGGCGTCTGTTCCACCTTTCTCGCCGACCGAGCGGACGGCACTGTCCCCGTCTTCATTCACAAGTCACCCGGCTTCCGCCTGCCTGAGGATACCGGCAAGCCCGTCATCATGATCGGTCCCGGCACGGGCATCGCGCCCTTCCGCGCCTTCCTCGAAGAGCGCCGTGCCACTGCCCCGGAAAGCCGCAACTGGCTGTTTTTCGGCGACCAGCATGCCGCCACCGACTTTCTCTATCAGGAGCAACTCGGCGAAATGTTCGGCGAAGGTGTCCTCACCCATCTCGACACCGCCTTCTCCCGCGATCAGGAAGCGAAAATCTATGTCCAGGACCGCATGCTCGAAAAAGCCGCGCAACTCTGGGCATGGCTGGAAGAGGGCGCGCACCTCTACGTCTGCGGCGATGCCAGGCGCATGGCCAAGGATGTGGATGCCATGCTCCACCGCATCGTCGGGGAACAGGGCCGGCTCTCCGGGGAAAACGCCATGGCATACGTCGCCCGCATGAAATCCGAAAAAAGATATCAAAGAGATGTCTATTGAATCCACCGCCCTCAAACCGCTGCTCGAAAAGGAACCCTTCACCGACGAGCAGAAACATTACCTCGACGGATTCTTCGCCGGTGTCAGGGAACGCGCCGCCGTCTTCGCCGACCTCTTCCCCCAAGGCATCCCGGGTTCGGCTTCCGCCGAAACCGCCGCAGAACCGGAAGACCCCACCGCCGAAGAACGCATCAAGCGCGAGGAGCACCCGCTGGATTCCTATTACCGCCTCGCGGCGAACGCGAAGTTCGGCCAGATACCCGACAAGGAGGAAACCTTCCGTTTCAAGTGGCACGGCCTGTTTTTCCTCTCGCCCGTCAAAGACGCCTACATGTCCCGCCTTCGCATCCCCGGCGGGCAGCTCAACTCCCACCAGCTCGCGGAACTGGCCGACATCGCCGGGAAACTCACCAGCGGCTACGTGCAGGTTACCACCCGTGCGAATTTCCAGATGCGACTCATCAAACCGGCGGACACCATCCAGTTCCTCCACCGCATCCAGGCCATCGGCCTTCATACCCGCGGTTCCGGCGCTGACAATATCCGCAACCTGACGGGCAATCCCACCGCCGGCGTCGATCCGGCCGAACTCATCGACTGCACGCCTTACCTCAAGGCACTCGGCGATGAAATTCTCAATCACCGCGATTTCTACAACCTCCCGCGCAAGTTCAACATCGCCTTCGACGGCGGCGGACTTATTGGCTCTGTCCAGGACACCAACGACATCGGCATCAAGGCCGTCCGCAACGGCGACGCCATCGTCTTCCGCATCTGCCTCGGCGGCGCCACAGGCCACAAGGCTTTCGCCAAGGACTGCGGCATCGAGGTTGAGCCGGAACGCATCGTCGATGTGGTTCTCGCCATGGTCCGGGTGTTCATCGGGAACGGCGACCGTACCAACCGCAAAAAGGCCCGCCTCAAGCACCTTCTGGAATCCTGGACCCTCGAACAATACGTTTCCGAAACCGAGAAACTGCTAGGTTTCCCGCTGAAACGCATCCCGCCCGATGCCGCCATCCTGGCCTACGCCGAGGAAACCGTGCCCCACAGCCACATCGGCGCTTATCCCCAGAAACGGGACGGGCTGTTCTACCTCGGAATCGCCCTGCCGGCCGGACAGATCACCCCGAAGCAGATGCGACGTCTCGCCGAGCTTTCGGAAAACTACGCCTCCGGCGACATTCGTCTCACCGTCTGGCAGAACATCGTCATCCCCAACATCCCCGCCGCCTATCTCCAAACCTTCAAGAAGGCGGTCGTCAAAATGGGGCTCGACTGGAAACAATCCAACATCGCCGGCGGCGTCATCGCCTGCACCGGCAGCCGCTACTGCAAATACGCCTCCACCGACACCAAAGGCCACGCGCTCGAACTCACCAAGCACCTGGAAAAACGCCTTGCCCTCGATCAACCCGTCAACATCCATTTCACCGGCTGCCCCCACTCCTGCGCCCAGCACCACATGGGCGACATCGGCCTGCTCGGCGCGAAAACCGCCGATGGCCGCGAGGCATACCATGTCTTCGTCGGCGGCGGCTTCGGATCAAGGGCCAACTGCGGCCGCCAGATCTATCAGGCCATGCCCTTTGACGAATTGAAACCCACTGTCGAGCGCATGCTCCGTGTCTATCAGGAAAGGCGCGGTTCACCCGAAGAGTCATTCCAATCCTTCGCCAACCGCCACGACACCGGCAGCCTGCAAGTCATGTTCGAAAAGTAGGCGGGGACGCATCTCCGGGGCGTCCGGCGAACGGGTTCCCGATGAATTGAGCGAAAGCACATTCACACCGGACCCCATTCACCCGGACCTTGCGGAGAAAGGCCCTTGCCAAAAGAACCCGAATGCCCGCCACCCTACAACGCCTGCCCTCCGTCCCGCGCGTCAAAACGCAGGCGCCCCGCACGCTCATCGACGAACTGCTCGCCGAGCAAGCCGCGCTGCAAACACCCGTCGCCAGGTTTTCCGAGCACCACGGCCGCACTCCCGACCTCGCCGACCACTACCGAACCCTCATCCCCCTCGGCAAACCCGGGGCGGAGGAGCAATACGCCTTCGAAGTCTCGCTCGACCGCTGCACCGGCTGCAAGGCCTGCGTTTCCGCCTGCCACTCGCTCAATGGCCTGGACGACCGCGAAGCCTGGCGCGACACCGGCGTTTTGTTGGGTGGAAACGATGCGCCCGGCTGGCAGCAAACCATCACCACCGCCTGCCACCATTGCGAGGACCCCGGCTGTCTCAACGGCTGTCCGGTAGGCGCTTATGAAAAGGAAAAGGACACCGGCATCGTCCGCCACCTCGATGATCAATGCATCGGCTGTTCCTACTGCATCCTCAAGTGCCCCTACGACGTTCCCAAGTATTCCGGGAAGCGCGGGATTGTTAGAAAATGCGACATGTGCCGGCAGCGCCTCGCCGCGGGCGAGGCCCCCGCCTGCGTCCAGGCCTGCCCGACCGAGGCGATCCGCATCGTGACGGTGGCCGTGGGTCGGACGCCGGAGGTCGGAGATCGGAAGACCGGGCTCTTTTCATCCACGATCCACGGTCCGCGATCCACCATCCCCTCTTCTTCCATCACCCGCCCGACCACCCGCTACGTCGGACGCGACGTTCCATCCACCCACTTTGCCGCCGACCGCGCCGCGCTCGTTCCCCAACACGCCCACTGGCCGCTCATTCTCATGCTCGTCCTCACCCAGGGGAGCGTGGGCATACTGACCGCATCCTCATCTTCCCCACCTCTTCATATCACAGCCGCCATCCTCTTCTGCCTCGGCATGGCCGCCTCCGTCTTCCACCTCGGCCAACCGCTCAAAGCCTGGCGTTTCTTCCTCGGCCTGAAAACCTCCTGGCTTTCCCGCGAGATTCTCGCCTTCTCCCTCTTCGCTCCCATTCCCTTCCTGCTCGTCATTCTCCCACACCTCCCGGACTTTCCCTTCAAAACCCACTGCTCACGGCTCACCGATCACTCGGCGCCGCCCGCAGGGCTCATCGCCATCTTCACCAGCGTGATGATCTATCACGACACCCGCCGCGCGCTCTGGCGATTGCCGCGCACCGCCCTGCGTTTCTTCGGCACCACCGCCGCTTTCGCCGCCATCGGGCATCCGCTTTTCCTCGCCATCGCCATTCTAATCAAACTCCTCCCGGAGATTCTCTTCCTCCGTAACTCCCGGGAAACCGATTGGTCGCCCGATCAACACAGCGCCCGTATCCAACTCGGCCCTTTGCGCCCCGTTCTCATCGCCCGCATCGCCTGCGCCCCGCTCGCCATCCCCGCCGCATTGATCCATCCCTTCGCCGCGCTGCCGGTTCTGTTAGCCGCCGAAATTCTCGAACGCCTACTCTTCTTCCAATCCGTCCAGGCACCGAAGATGCCCGGGAACTTCGGGCCACCCACCGGAAGCCACTGAAACATGCCAACCATCTTCACGCTAAAACGGCAGACCGGCCCGCTCACCCGGGATCTGGTGTTGGAACCCGGCCGTTTCGGCTTGGGCAAGGTGCCCGCACGCCTGAAACCCGCGTCCACGGTCACTTCGATCTGCGGGTATTGCGCGACCGGCTGCCAGTTGAAGATCCATTTGGACAGGAACGGCTCGGCCATCAATCTCAGCCCGCAGTCCGGCTACCCGGTGAACCTCGGCATGGCCTGCCCAAAAGGCTGGCAGGCGCTTGATCCGCTGGACGCGCCCGACCGCGCCACCACACCGTTGTTGCGTGACGGCTCGGGAGCGCTTGCTCCAACGGACTGGAGCACCGCGATGGAGGCTTTCGTTTCCAAACTCAGGGACATCGGGACCACATACGGACCGGAGTCCGCGGCGTTTCTCTCCACCGGTCAGATTCCGTTGGAAGAGATGGCGTTTCTCGGCTGCCTGTGGAAATTCGGCATGGGATTTCTCCATGGCGATGCGAACACCCGCCAGTGCATGGCCACGGCGGTGACGGCTTACAAGCAGTCGTTCGGTTTCGATGCCCCGCCAGCCGCCTACGCCGATTTCGAGCGGAGCGATGTGATCGTGCTGGTGGGGTCCAACCTCTGCATCGCGCATCCCATCCTGTGGCAGCGCGTGATGCGAAACCGCAGGAATCCGAAGATCATCGTCATCGATCCGCGGGCCACGGAAACCGCCCAGGCCGCCACGCTGCATGTCGCGCTGAAACCGAAGGGCGACCTCGCCTTGTTTTACTCGCTTGCCCACTGCATCATCCGCGATGGGCGAATCGATCCGTCATCCATCGCCAACACCACCGGTTATGATGGGTTCGCCGGTTTTGTTAAAGAGTTCACCCCCGATTCGGTCTCCTTGAAAACCGGCTTGTCCGCGGAAACCATCGGGCAACTGGCCCGCGACGTTTCCGAGCCGGGCAAGCGCGTGTCCTGGTGGTGGACGATGGGCGTCAACCAGTCCCACGAAGGGGTGCGCGCCGCCCAGGCGATCATCAACCTGGCGCTCATCACCGGCAATATCGGCAAACCCGGCACCGGCGCGAACTCGATCACCGGCCAATGCAATGCCATGGGATCCCGCCTGTTTTCCAACACCACCTCGCTGGTCGGAGGTCATGATTTCGGCGATCCGGCGCACCGCGAAAAGGTCGCATGCCAACTCGGAATCCCGCCGGAGCGCATCCCCTCCGATCCTTCGCTTGCCTACGACCGGATCTTCGATGCGGTGGAAAGCGGGGAGATAAAGGCTCTGTGGATCGTGGCCACCAATCCCTTTCACTCATGGATCGATCACGGCCGGCTGCTCCGCCTGAGGGAGAAACTCGAATTCCTTGTGGTGCAGGACATGTATCACTCCACGGAAAGCGCGCGCGTGGCCGACCTCTTCCTGCCCGCCGCGGGCTGGGGGGAGAAGGGAGGCACTTTCATCAACTCCGAAAGGCGGATCGCCACGGTCAGGCCGGTGCGCAAGGCACCCGGCCAGGCGCTATCGGACTTCCGCATTTTCCGCCTGATCGCGGACGCCTGGGGCTGCGGGCGGATGTTCCGGAACTGGACCGATCCAGAGTCGGTATTCCTCATCCTGCGCGAACTCACGCGGGGCCGGCCATGCGACATCACCGGTATCCGCGGCTACGGACACTTGGATGAGGCCGGTGGCATTCAGTGGCCGTTTCCGGATGAAAACCCGCCGTCCGGGCGCGAGCGGCGGTTGTTTTCCGACGGGCGCTTCCACACGCCGGATCACAAGGCGCGGATCCTGTTTTCGCCCCCGGCGGAGTTGCCCGAGGCACCGGATGGGGATTACCCGTTCATGCTTCTCACCGGCCGGGGTTCCAGCAGCCAGTGGCACACGCTCACACGCACCGGAAAATCGGATTTGTTAGATAAACTCTGCCCCTCCGCCGCCTATGTTGAGACCCATCCGGCTGATGCGGCCCGCCTGGGTCTCTCGGGCGGGGACGCCGCCATCGTCAGGTCGCGTCGGGGCGCGATAAGGGCCATTGTTTACATCGCGCCCACGGTCCGGGCAGGCGAGGTGTTCATTCCGATGCACTACCCCGGGCTCAACGCGCTCACCCATCCCTCATTCGATCCCCACTCTCGCCAGCCGAACTACAAGGCCTGCGCGGTGGCGGTGACTCCGGCGTGAGCTATCCGCGGCCCGCTTCGCTCAGAGACCCGCGCCCTTTCGCGCGAATACCGCGAGCGTGGTTTCCTCGAGAAACTTCCGGCCGTTTTCCTCCAGCCGCAGGAAATCGTCGTGCAAGGGGCAGGGGTTGCCGTTTCCACACCAACCGGGACCGAAAGGGCAGGGGAATTCCTCCATCTCCCGCTCGAACATCCCCACGATCTCAGCCAGGCGGATCCGCTCCGGCGGCCGCGCCAGACGGTAGCCACCCCCGGGGCCGGTCGTGCCGCGCGTGAGGCCTGCGGATGCCGCCTCGCTCAGCAATTTCGCCGCCAGCGCCGCCGGGATTTTCCTGACGCGCCCGACCTCCGCCGACGAGATCGCCGCCGCATCCGGAGAATACCGCTCCGCCAGGTAACTCATCGCCGAGACCGCCTGCCGTGCCAGTTTGCCATACCGAAACATGCCTCCACGCTCCCAGAATTCCGGGGGAAATCCAGAAAAAAGCAAAAAAGAACTTTTATTCTTGATTTGTGGGGAAGGCGGCATTTGACTGCTGGTGAAAACACGACCGCGCATGCGGGAAAAACCGAAGCCCGGTTTCCATCACCAAGTCATCATGAATGCGAAAATACTCATCCTGCCGCTGGCGGCCTGCGCGTTCCTCTCCGCCTCGTGCGGATCGAAGGAAGAGGCGCAAAAGGCTGCGGAAGGCGCACCGACACCTGCCGAACTCATCGCGGACAAGCCGACCACCCACGGCAAGCTGATCACCTCGGTCGAGGTGACGAACCCGCTCAACCCGGAGTGGGTCGCCAAGGGCAAGGCCACCTATGAGATGAAATGCCTCGCCTGCCACAAGCTGGATGACACACGCCTCGTCGGCCCCGGTTGGGGAGGCGTCACCAGGAAGCGCGAGCCCGCCTGGATCATGAACATGACCACCAACGTGGACATCATGCTCGATACCGACGAGGAAGCTCAAAAGCTGCTGGAACTCTGCCTGGTGCGCATGCCCAACCAGAACGTCAGCGAAAGCGAGGCGCGCGAGTTGTTGGAGTTCATGCGCTCCAACGACGGCGAGAAATGAATCCCCCGCAAAGGACCCGAATCCCGAATTCCACCATGAAACCGAACATCCGACACACCGCCGCCGCCACGCTCGCCTTCGCGGGCGCCATGCTGGCCACCAGTTGCAAGCCGCCCCGGGGCGCGATCCAGAAAGTCGAAAGCGGCACCGCCGAGAAGGTCTATGTCGCCCCCGGCAAGCACGATGAATTCTATAACATCGTCTCCGGCGGCTTCAACGGCCAGGTCGCCGTCTATGGACTACCCTCCGGCAGGTTGTTCAGAAACATTCCCGTCTTCTCCGTCGATCCGATGAGCGGCTGGGGCTACAGCGAGGAAAGCAAGCCGATGCTGGAAACCTCCTACGGTTTCCAGCAATGGGACGACCAGCACCACGTCGCCCTCTCGCAAACCAAGGGCGAGCACGACGGCCGCTGGATTTTTGCCAACGCCAACAACACGCCGCGCGTCGCGCGCATCAGCTTCGAGACGTTCCGCACCGAGGAAATCATCGAGATTCCCAACAGCGCCGGCAACCACTCCTCGCCATTCGTCACCGAGAATTCGGAATACATCGTGGCGGGCACCCGTTTCGCAGTGCCGATCGATGACGACCCCGCCAGGCGCGATGTTCCCATCTCGACCTTCAAGCAGAACTTCAAGAGCAGCGTGAGCATGATCTCCGTGGCTCCCGACACCGGCCGGCTGAAGGTCGCCTTCCAGGTGCTCCTGCCTGGCATTGATGTGGACCTCGCCCGCGCGGGCAAGGGCAAGTCGCATGGCTGGATGTTCTTCTCATGTTACAACAGCGAGCAGGCCCACACCCTCAAGGAGGTCAACGCCTCCCAGCATGACAAGGACTTCATCATCGCCCTCAACTGGAAAAAGGCCGAGGAACTGGTGAAGGCCGGCAAGGCACGCACCTCCCGCACCAGCTACCGCCACAACGTGTGGGACGAGCACACCCACACCGCCACCTCCACCGAGCTGACAGAGGTGCCCGTGCTCGATGCCGCGGAAAACCCCGGCCTGGTGTATTTCATGCCATGTCCGAAATCCCCTCACGGCTGTGATACGGATCCCACCGGTTCCTATATCATCGGCAGCGGCAAGCTCGCCGCCCTGATCCCCGTGTTCTCGTTCGACAAGATGCTCAAGGCGATTGAAAACAAGGATCATGAGCGCGAGTTCGCGGGCATCCCCGTGCTGAAATACGAATCCGTGCTGCATGGCGAGGTCAAAAAGCCGGGCCTTGGGCCTCTTCACACCGAGTTCGACGACAAGGGGTTCGCCTACACCTCGTTCTTCGTTACCTCCGAGATCGTCAAATGGAACATCGAAACGCTCGAGGTCGTGGACCGCAGCCCGACCTTCTACTCGGTCGGCCACATGACCATTCCCGGCGGCTGCACGGCCAAACCGCACGGCAAATACGCCATCGCCTACAACAAGATCACCAAGGACCGCTACCTGCCCACCGGGCCGGAACTCACGCAGTCCGCGCAGTTGTATGATATCTCGGGGGACAAGATCAAACTCCTGCTCGACTTCCCCACCATCGGCGAGCCGCATTACGCGGAAGGCATCCCCGCCCCGCTCGTGGCGCCGAAGTCCAGGAAGATCTACAAGCTGGAGGAAAACAGGCACCCGCACGTCACCAGGAGCGAGAAGGACGCCCGGGTCGTCCGCGAGGGCAATGTGGTCCGCGTTTACATGACCGCCATCCGCTCGCACCTCGCGCCGGACAACATCGAGGGCATCAAGGTGGGTGACGAGGTGTATTTCCACGTCACCAATCTCGAACAGGACTGGGACGTTCCCCACGGCTTCGCCGTCAAGGGAGCCACCAACGCCGAGATCCTCATCATGCCGGGTGAAACCTGCACGCTGAAATGGACACCCACGCGGGTCGGTGTGGCGCCCTTCTACTGCACGGACTTCTGCTCCGCGCTGCACCAGGAGATGCAGGGATACGCCCGGGTTTCCCCCGCCGGCTCGGATGTTCCGCTGCGCTTCGGCATCGGCGACACCGCGCCGGAATGACACCGTGGCGCGGCATCCCGCCCGCCCGCGATCAGGAACCTGCCCAATTCATGAAACGCCTCCATCCAGTGACCCGCATCCTGCTCGTTCTCGGGCTCATCGCCATGGCCTCCGCCTGGTCCCGCCCGGCATGGGAGATCAGGCTCTGGGCGCCACAATACCCCGAGGGGCTGGCCATGCAAATCTGGCTCGATGACATCACCGGCGATGTGGAGGTGATCAATGGCCTGAACCACTACATCGGCATGCGCGAAATCGAGGTGGAAACGTTTCCCGAATTCAAAATCATGAAAGGATTGTTGATGGGACTCATCGCCATCGGCCTGCTGCCAGTCATCACCGGCCGGAGGCCGTTCCTGTGGGGCTTCGTCCTCACGCTCTTCCTCGCGGCCTTCGCCGGTCTCGCGGACTATTGGTACTGGTCGCGTGAGTTCGGCCACAACCTCGACCCGAAGGCCGCCATCTCCGTGCCGGGCATGACCTATGATCCGCCCCTCATCGGTTACAAGGCGATCCTCAACTTCGTCGCCTTCAGCGCCCCGGCCGCCGGAGGATACCTGCTAATCGGCGCGGGAGTCCTCTCTTCCGCCCTGCTCGCGTGGGAGCGCTGGCGCGGCCGCGGCAAGAAGCGCCGCGTCGCGGGAAAACTGGCCGCGATCGCGCCGCTGGTGCTGCTGGGCTCCGGGTGCAATGGCGGCCCCCAGTCCATCGAATACGGCAAGGACGAGTGTGCCGAGTGCAACATGACACTTATGGACAAGCACTACGGCACCGAACTGGTCACGCCAAAAGGCAGGGTATTCAAATTCGATGATGTCAATTGCATGATCGAATTCGGACGCCGCGAGGCCGCCAAACACGGGGACGGAACCGCGCTCTACGTCATCGATTTCAACACGCCCAACCGGTTTCTTGAAGCCGAAAAGGCGGTTTATCTGCATCACAAGAAGCTCCGCTCGCCGATGCGCGGTGACGTCGCCGCCTTCCGGAGCGGCGCCGCCGCCGGGGAGGTGATGGCAAAACTCGGAGATGGCGGGAAAATCCTCACCTGGCAGGATGTGCTGAAACTTTTCTAAGGAAAATGCGCGCGCCCCTTCCAGTCCTGGTGGCAATCACCACCGCCGCCGCCGCCGCGGATCTCCACGTGGGCGAGGGAAGGGGGCATGTCACCATCCGCGAGGCGCTCGCCGCCGCCGGGGCCGGAGATACGATCACCATCCATGCCGGAGAGTATCGCGAGGGGAAACTGGTCATTGACAAGCCGCTCGTCATTCAGGGATCCGGCGGCCCCGTGCTGGACGGCGAGGGCTCCCATGAGATTCTCCCGATCACCGCCAGTGATGTCACCGTGCGCGGTCTGGTGATCCGCAACAGCGCCCGTGGAGGACTCGATGATCCGGCGGGCATCCGCGTCAGCGGCGCATCCCGCGTCATCATCGAGAACAACACCATCAACGACTGCCACTTCGCCATCTATCTCGGCAAGGCGAAGGAATGCGTGGTGCGGAACAACACGATCACCGGCGACCCGCGCGGCGAACACGACACCGGCAACGGAATCCACCTCTGGTCCTGCGAGCATGTCACGGCCTCCGGAAACATCATCCGCCGCCACCGCGACGGCATCTATCTCGAGTTTGCCAACGAGTCGGTGATCGAACGCAACGTGGTGGACGACTGTCTCCGCTACGGCCTGCATTACATGTTTTCCCACGGCAGCGTCTATACCCTCAACACCTTCCGCCGCAATGGCGCCGGCGTCGCGGTGATGTATTCGCGCAAGGTGGAGATGAGCCGCAACCGCTTCTCCCGCAACTGGGGCAGCTCGTCATACGGACTGCTCCTCAAGGACATGACCGATGGCACCATCTCCGGCAACGACTTTGACTCGAACTCCACCGGCATCGCCGTCCACGGGTCCAACCGCATGACCGTCGAGGGAAACCGTTTCGCCAACAACGGCTGGGCCATCCGCGTGGAGGGAAGCTCCTCGGACAACACCTACCGGAAGAACAATTTCACGGGAAACTCCTTCGATGTCGCCGCCGCCGCCAATGTCGAAAGCAACCGCTTCGAAAACAACCATTGGCAGAAATACGAAGGTTATGACCTCAGGCGCGATGGCGCCGGCGATGTGCCGCACCGGCCGGTGGGGCTCTACAGCGTCGTGGTGGACCGTGTGCCGCCCGCCATGCTCCTGATGCGCAGCCCCATCGTCCACCTGCTCGACCAGGCGGAAAAGGCGTTTCCCTCGATCACTCCGGAGCGGGTGATCGATCAATCCCCGGCGATGAAACCGCATCCCTTCCACCTCGCCGATCCCATGCCAGCCAATGCAACGAAGCCATGAAAACCCCGATTGTCAGAACCATCATTGCCTTCACCTCCGTGATCGCCCTCGGCCACTGCGGGAAACGGGACACCGGAACCGCCGCGGCCACGGCGGAAGAAACGCCGGAAGTCCGGGCCGGCCAGTCGGCCGTCAGCGACGACGTTTCGCAGAAGGACATCGTCAAGGTCGCCATCGGCAGCAAGGACCACGGCACGCTGGTCGCCGCCGTCCAGGCCGCGGAGTTGGTGGATGTGCTGTCCAACGCCGGGCCATTCACCGTATTCGCGCCGGTCAACGCCGCCTTTGACAAGCTGCCCGAGGGTACCGTCGGGGATTTGCTCAAGCCGGAGAACAAGGAAAAACTCGCCGACATCCTGCAATATCACGTCGCCGTCGCCGTGTACAGGGAGGAAATGCTCACCGACGGCCGCATCATCAGCATGGCCAACGGAGGAAGCGTCCGCATATCCAACAAGGATGGCGGGATCTCGATCAACGATTCCGCCACCATCGTTGCCACCGTCCCCGCCTCCAACGGCATCATCCACGTCATCGACGGCGTGCTGTTGCCTGACTGAATTTCAAATCAGGATGATCACCGCCCGCAATCTCACCAAGAGCTTCGGCCGCCTGCGCGCGCTCGATTCGGTGAATGTCGTGATGGACCGCGGGCGTTCGGTTTTGCTCATCGGTCCCAACGGTTCCGGAAAAACCACCTTCATCAAGTGCCTGCTGGGATTGGTGATCCCGGACGAGGGTTGGCTCACGCTTGATGGCGAGGACCTGCTCGCCGATCACAGCCTGCGGCGACGCATCGGCTACATGCCGCAGACCGGGCGTTTCCCGGACCATCTCCGCGCCGGACAGGTGCTGGACATGATGCGCGAGATCCGCCGCGGCACCTTCACCCGCACCGATGAGGATCTGATAGAGGCGTTCGGCATGCGGCAGATCGCCCACAAGACCACCCGCACGCTGTCCGGCGGCATGCGGCAGAAACTGAGCGCCTGCCTTGCCTTCCTGTTCGATCCGGACGTGCTCATCCTCGACGAACCCACCGCCGGGCTCGATCCCGTGGCGGCGGAGATCCTCAAGGAAAAGGTCCGCGCCGAGAGGGAAAAGGGAAAACTCGTGCTGATGACATCCCACATCCTCAGCGATCTGGAGGATGTCACCAGCGAGGTGCTCTATCTCATGGATGGCGGCGTGCGGTTTCACCGCCCGATGTCCGAACTCGCCGAGGAACATGGAGAGACGCGGCTTGGTCCGCTCATCGCCCGCATCATGAAAGCGTCCGGTCATGGCTAGAATCGTCAAATATGTCCTGCGCGACATTCTCCGCAGCCGCATCGTCATCGCCTACGCGCTCTTCCTGCTGGCGGCGTCCTTCGGGCTCTTCCATCTCGGTGGCGATATCTCCAAGGGAATGGTCGGCCTGCTCAGTCTGGTGCTCATCGTCGTTCCCTTGGTCTGCCTGGTTTTCGGCACCATTCATTTTTACAACTCCTATGAGTTCATCGAACTGCTGGCAGCCCAGCCGGTCAGGCGCCGCAGCATCCTGATCGGCCAGTTCCTCGGAGTGGCGGGCGCGCTCGCCGCCGCCGTGCTCGCGGGCATCGCGCCGCCGGTCGTGCTCTACGCGGCCTCCGCCACCGGTTTCACCCTGATCGCCGTGGGCGTGGCTCTCACCGTGCTTTTCACCGCGCTCGCGTTCCTTGGCGCGGTGGCCACCCGTGACAAGGCGCGCGGTGTGGGCCTCGCGCTGCTCGTCTGGTTTTACTTCGCCCTGCTTCACGACGGACTGATGCTGCTCGTCATGTTTTTCCTGGAGGATTACCCGCTCGAAAAACCGGCGATGGCGATGATCGCGCTCAACCCGATCGACCTCGGCCGGGTGCTGGTGCTGCTCCAGATGGACGTTTCCGCGATGATGGGCTACACTGGCGCGCTGATGAAGGATCTCCTCGGCAGCTCCGCCGGCATCGCTTCCTGCGCCGCCGTCCTCCTGCTCTGGGCCGCCCTGCCGCTGGCCCTTTCGTCATGGATTTTCCGCAGGAAGGATCTTTGACGCGGGCGCGGGAAAATTTTGGATTGCCGCCCGACCCGGTGCCGCTAGCTTCGGGTGCTGAATATGAAAAGGATGGCAATTTGCGTGTTGGCGGCCGGTTTGTTCGTTCCGAACGGTCATGCGGCGGAGTCGAGGATCTGGATGTCCCGCAAAGGCGGAACGCTCGAGGCGCAACTCGGTGGTATCCAGGGCGACATGGTCACCCTCGTCGGCAGGGACTCGAAGCAGGTCAAACTCAAGATCGATGACCTCAGCCTGGCCGACCGCCAGCATCTGGTCGAGTTCGGCGGAGCGCCGGAAACGATCATCGCCGGCGGCAAACCCGGGCTTGTTGAAAAGGAGGTGCGCCTGGACAACTCGACATCGAGGAAAATCGACGCCCGCCTCCGGTTTCCGGACGGGCCGTCCGAGGGATACGAGTTGTTCGAGACACCGCATTTCCTGATTGCAAGCGCCGGCAGGATAAGACCGCAGGCTGTGGCCGAAACGGCCGAGCGCTTGTGGTATGGCATGGCTTTCCATCATATGAACTTCCGCCAGGACTGGGCGGACAAGCGCATGCTCATCATGCTCGTCGAAGACCGGGACGCCTACACCTCGCTCGGCAAGTGGTATTCGAAGTTTCTCGCCGACGAGGGCCACGTTGACGCCTCCCGGGAGGTGAAATCCAGTTGGGACCGGCTTGGGGCCACATCGATGTCGCTGCCGGATGACATCATCGAAAAACACAATCTCCTGGAACGTTCGGCGGTTTTCAACGTGCGGGACGACTCGAAATTCCGCAAGGTGTTCTCGCCGTTTCCAACGCACTCCCTTGCCGGGCGTCTGTTAGGCCAGCAGATGGGCGGCGTCTCGTCCTATGGCGCGGAGGGATACTTCGCCATCACCACCGGCCACGCCTACTTCAAGGAGATCGGCCTTGGCGGGAAATCGGAAACCCAACTGCTGTCTGTCGAGGGTTCCGGCAAGGACGAGATCAGCTCCAAGAGCGGATTCGAGGACGGCACCTCGTGGGCCCGCAGCCTGCGCTCGCTCGTCCGCGGCGGCAAGGTGGAGGTCAAACTCGAACCGATGCTCAAGTGGAAATCAGAGGAACTCAACCCCGAGCGGCTGGTTCTCATCTATTCCTTCGCCTATTACATGCAGGGCGATTCGAAGCGTCTCTCCGCCTATGCCAAGATGATCCGCCGCATCGAGTCTTCCAACCAGATTCCACCCGCGGAGGAGATCGCCCGGATCTTCGGCTTCGAGACCGTCGAGGCCTTCGAGCAGGATTGGAAAACCTTCATCCGGGAGGGCGATTTCAAGTAATCAGTCATGAAACCGATTCTCATCTCCACCATCGCCCTCGGGCTGTTTCTCTCCGGTGCCCGTGCCCGGACGCCCGATCCCTCGCAGGAATACCGCGATTTCAAAGGCACCAACGGCAAGGTCATCCAGGCCGTGCTCATCGACAAGTCGGACACCGAGGCCGTGCTGCTGCTGCGCAACGGCCAGCGTGCCGACGTGCCGCTCGAAAAACTGTCGGAGCCGGACCGCGACTACGTGAAAACCTGGGCCAAGGACAAGGCGATTTTCCTCCGGAAGTGCCGCGCCCTCACCATCCGCCAATGCCTTGAACTCCGCGGATACGAATCGTTCACCTTCCGCCTGGAAAACAATTCGATCTTCATCGATGCCAGGATCAACGGCAAGCCCGCCAAGCTCCTCATCGATACCGGCGCGGGCACCAGCCTGCTTCACGCGCCCTATGCCGGGTCCGTGGGACTTGAGGTGGGGCCCCTCACCGAGACGATCTACGGCGTGGCCGGCGAGGCCAAGGCGGGCTGGACTCCCGTGCCCACCATCCAGCTCGGAGAGGCGGTTTTCAAGGACCGCAGGATCCTCGCCACGGACATGCTCAAGGACCGGCCCGCGGGCTCGAAGTCCCGCGAGGACGGAATCCTTGGGGCGGAGTTCATGAACAAGCTCGACGCGGTGATCTCCTATCCCGAGCGCCGCATTTTCCTGCGCCCGGACCAGTCCGACGAGGACAAGGCCGGCATCTCCGATGGCTCGGGCGGCACCGGGTTCCGGCTCTTCAAGACCAAGGATGGCAAAACCCTGCGCGGCAACGTGGTTTCGAAAACCCCCACCGTGGCCACGTTCAAGACCGTCGATGGCAAGACCCAGCAGATCGGCATCGACCGTTTCGTTCCCGAAGACGCCGCCTATCTCAACGCGTGGAGCGAGGCCGGCGCGCTCTTCCTTCAGCACTGCCAGAGCCTTACGGTGAACGAGCTGCTCACGCTCCGCAAATACCAGTCGTTCCGGTTTGAACGCCGTGGCAACCACATCTTCGTCGATGGCACCCTCAATGGCAATGACGTCACCTACATGATCGATACCGGTGCGGACAACAGCCTGCTCAACCTCCAGGCCGCGAAAGACTACGGCTGCGAGGTTGGCGACATGGACCAGGAAGTCTGGGGCATCGGCGGCAAGGCGCCCGCCGCGGTTTCCAAGATTGCCAAACTCACCATGGGCGAAGCCGTTCTTACCAACCGCAAGGTGCTTGCCACAGACCTCACCCGCGGCGAACCCGGCCGCGATATCGGATACGTCGGCCTCTTCGGCGCCGACTTCATGCGCGAACTCGACGCCGTGATCACCTACACGGAAAACCGCATCTTCCTCATCCAGAGATAAGCCGCTATCCTCCGGTGGAGCCGTTCCGGGACGCGGGAGCGGCGTCTTGTTTCTCCGGCGTTCCCAATGTCGCGACCACCCGGTCGTCGAGGATCTCGATGCGTCTGAGCGCCATGCGTGCGATCCTGGTCCGGAGGTCGCGATCCTTGATCCGGTGGACCGGAATGTCATCGAACCAGAGTCCGGCGCCGAGGTTGAGACCTTCACGCAGGGAATTCATATGGGACTGGGACAAGCCGGGAAGCTCAAGCGTTTCCACCGAAGGATCGACGAGGAAAAACCGGTGGGAATCGGCCTCGTAGCGGACCCTGGTGATGATGGTGGCATGGCCGTCATAGGATTTCGAAACGATTCCGGGCACCCCGGCCCCGGCGCGAACGTCCAGCGAAACAAGCACCCGCTTCTGTCCGGGAATCATCCTCACAACGGGATTCAGATACTCGACATGCAGCACCTTCGCGTAGGTTTTCCGTTTCGGAAACTTGCGGGCGAGAGCCTCGTCGATTTCCTTCTGGGTGATGGTCACGCGCACCGTCCCGTCGTTGAACAAAAAATGCCATGCGGCAAAGGCACCGGCCGCGATAAGGACGATGATGGCTGCGCGGAGTAAGTTGCGTGGCATGGATTGGCGGCGAGTTTAACTCCGGATCCGCATTTGTGAACCACGGAATCCCGCGATTTCGCCAGTTTGCGGCAGAGGGCGAAACGAGTGTGACACCCGTGCGCGGAAACGTTGAAACAGGAAGGGTTGTTTCCCGCTCTTCCGCGGAGGCATAATCGGCGGAGACGGGAAAGCGGGGAGTTTTTCCCGTGATGAGCCATGGGGGGCGTTTTCGGAGCGCCCGGACCGGCAATTCTGCAATTTTATGCAAATTTTCTTGCCGTCCGGCGGCGGTCACGCCAGGTTCTCCGTATACGCGGTCTGTGCGAATCGCAGTTCTGCCTTCCGCCCGTCTGACCGCGATTCGGCCAGACGGCGGTGAAACCCATCCAAACCCCTGGTTTTTCCCTGTGAAAACACCCCCGACAGACCCGTTTCGTCGTCTCATCCGCTTTCAAGGTCCGGAAAGGCGGTTCCCCGGCCGTCGGCTTGCGCTTCGGTTTTCCATGGCTGTTTGCGCCACCATGGGAAGCGCAGCCGTTCAGACCGCCATGGCCGGCAACGTCTGGGATGGCGGCGGGGCGTCCGGAGACTGGAGCGATCTCGTCAATTGGGATGCCAACACCACTCCGGTCTCACCCGCCGCACTGCAATTTGGCGGAGTTCTCCAACTGAATGCCAACAACGATCTGTTCGCAGCGGGAACCCAGTTCAACGGCATCACCTTCCTTGCCGGCGCGGGTGCTTTCACCCTCAGTGGAAACCCGATCAATCTCGGCGGAAGCGTCGTCAACAACAGCGCCAACAACCAGACGATCGATCTGGATCTGGCAATGACCGGAAGCCGGACGTTTACCACCAACGCTTCCGGAGACCTGACGCTGGGAGGCGTCGTCAGCGGAGCATTCAATTTCGTGAAGTCCGGCTTCGGCACATTGACCTTCAATGGCCCGGCCGGCTCGTCGTATACCGGGCAGACCCAGGTTTCCGGCGGCACCCTCATGCTGGATTTCGCGAACATGGCGACACCCGCGAATCTGCTCGCCAGCACGAGCAACATTCAGACGGGCGGCGGCGAACTTTACATCAAAGGCAAATCGGGCGGCGCCACGTCCCAGACCCTTGGCAACCTGACCCAGGCCAATACCTCCTACAGCAAGGTCATTGTCGATTCCAATGGCGGGGACGGCACGACCCTGGCGCTCGGAACAGTCTCGCACACGGCGGGGAACGCCACGTTGTTCGACATTTCCACGAGTGGTTCGGCGGTCACCACGTCCACCGGTTCGGCCAACACGGTGATCAGCGCCGGCTTCATCGTGAACGACTCCGGCGGCACCGGTTTTGCCGTGAAAAACGGCTCCAATACCCATATCCTCCGCTACGACGACGCCTCTCTTGCCACCACCCTTGCCAACGGCCCCACCACCGGCGCGGTCAACTACTCCACCCTGAATTCGGCGGCCTCCGTCACCCTCAATGCCGGGAATCTGTCGCTGAATACCCTGACCGTTGACACCACCAATGGCGCCCGCTCGATCGATCTGGGGGGCACGGGCATCAAGACCCTCAACTCCATCGGCATCCTTTTCCGCGGAGCGAATGACGGCACGATTTCGAATGGACAGATCGGGGCCAACAACGCGGAAACGATCATCCACCAGTTGGGTTCGGGCAAACTGACCATCAGCGGCACGGTCGGAAGCGGCTCCGCGAACCTGACCAAATCCGGGGTGGGCGAGTTGGTCCTCTCGGGTGGCAATACGTATACTGGCGATACCCGCGTTCTTGACGGAACCCTGACCATGGACGGCTCCCTGGGCACGGGAAACATCATTGTCGGAAGCGCCGGAACGACCGGAGTGGCCCCCGTCCTGACCTTCGGCCCGGGCAGTTCCTACGCGGGCACTTCCGCCACGGCCATCCGTTTGCTCAATCCGAATGCCGTGGTCAACATCAACCAGGCGAACCTCCTGGGAGACACGACCGGTTTCACGCTCACGGCCGGAACACTCAACCTGAACGCGTCCCAAAGCGCCGCTTGGACCACCGCGACGGCAATCGCCATCAACGGAGGCATGACTCTCGGGCTTGGCGACAACAATGCTCTCGGCAACCGCACACTGACCCTGGGAGGCGGCACGGTCCGTGCGAATGGCGGTCCGGTTACCATCGGCAACGCATTCGGCCAGGGCAATGCCAACAGCACCATCGGCGGGGAGCATGATCTGACGTTCAACGGCGAATTCAACAACCTGGGTTCCGCAACCCTCACGATCAACAACACCGCCCTGACGACATTCGCAGGCGGCATTTCGCTGCGCGACACCGGCACGGCGCAACGTTCGCTCGTATTCAACGGCACCGGTGACCTCGCGATCACCGGAGTCGTCAGAAACAACGCCACACTCAACGGCATTCTCGACTTCAAAGGTTCCGGAACGGTCACGCTCTCGGGAAACAACACCCACACCGGCCAGACGCTGATCGGCGGGATCGTCAACGGCGTCGGCACGACGCCCACGGTGAAGCTCGGCCATGCCAATGCCTTGGGTTTCGGCGGCGTGTCCGCCGTCAGCGCGAATACCACGGTCAACGCGGGAGCCACCCTGGACCTCAACGGCCAGTCCGGCATCAGGGAACCGATCAACATCAACGGAACGGGCGTCGGAAACAACGGCGTCCTGATCAACAGCAATACCGCCACCGAGGCGGTCATCGAGAACGGTCTCGCCGCGATCGGAGTCGGATCTGCCGGCTCCGGATATGCGGATGGTGCCTACGCCGTGTCCTTCACCGGCGGTGGCGGAACCGGTGCGGAAGCCACGGCGAATGTCGTGGGCGGTGTTGTCGTATCGGTGCAGGTCACCAACCCCGGCGCCGGATATGTCGGCAATCCGGCCGCTTCAATCACCGGCAGCGGCTCCGGCGCCACATTCAACACCTCCGCAAGCGCTGTGAACCTGGCATCGGCAAGCAGCATCGGTGGCGCGGGAAACATCAGGATCAACACCACCGTGACCGGGACCGGTGGCAACACCCTCACCAAGGTCGGTGACGGCAGACTGACACTGAACGGCGCAAACACCTACAGCGGAGCCACGGTGCTGAACGCCGGCACGCTAGAAGTCGGCTCTTCCGGCACCATCAATTCCAGCAACTCCGTGACCGTGGCGGCCGGTTCGAAGTTCATCTATAACAGCAGCACCGCCCTGACCAGGGGAACCACGCTCAACGGCGCGGGCGCCGGCAACCGCGCCGTCCTCGGCGGCACCGGCTCCATCAACATCACCCTCGCGCTCAACGATACTGGAGACACCCTCTCACCCGGCAACAGCCCGGGCATCCAGAATTTCATTCCCAACCAGACGTGGGAATCGTTCAGCTATGATTGGGAAATCAACAACTTCACCGGCTCCGCGGCGGGAATGGATTTCGACCAACTCAACTTGTCGGGAAACCTGGCGCTCACCGGCGGATTCGGAAGCTATATCCTCAATCTGGTTTCCCTAACAGGTTCAAACCTGCCCGGGGATGTGGGCGGATTCACCGATATCAGCCAATCCTGGACCATCCTCACGTCCTCCGGGCTCAGCGGATTCGATGCCGCCAACTGGACGATCAACACGTCCGGGTTCGCGACGGGTTCCGCATACGGAGGCAATTTCACACTCGACCAGATCGGCAACGATCTGGTTCTTTCCTACACGGTGATTCCCGAGCCCTCCGTCACGCTGCTGGGCGGCGTGGGGCTGCTTCTCCCGCTTCGCCGCCGCGTCTCCCGCTGAGGCGTCCCGAATGCCTCGTTCACAAAAAATCCAACACAATCCAATCCAATCCGCCATGAAACCCAAAGCATTCCCTTGTCTGCCCTTCGCCGTTGTCGCCGTTCTGTCCATGCATGAGTCCATCCGTGCGGCGACCGCGACGTGGAACAACATCGCCACGGACTTCAATACGGGCGCGAACTGGACCGGAGGCACCGGTGCCGGTGGCATCCCCGGCACCGGCGACAATGCCACGTTCAACACCGACGTGACCAACCAACCCGATCTCAGCGCATCGCTCCAGATCCAGGGATTGACATTCTCGACGGCAACAGGCGGCTGGAACCTCACGAAAACGGGTGCCTCGGCGCTCACCCTTACCAATACCGGGACCACCGCATCGAGTGCCATCAACTCCGCGAACACCTCCGGGACCAATACCATCAGTGCCAACCTGATTCTCGGAGGCGCGGCCTCAACCACCGCGACGATCACCCAGACCCGGGGCGGAGCCCTCGCGATCACCGGGGATATTTCCAGCGCCAATTCCATCACCGGCATCTCGGTGGCCGCCGCCACCGGTACGGGCAACGCCATATTGACGCTATCGGGAAACAACACCTACTCGGGAAATACGACCGTCTCCTCCAATCAGACCATCAACATCAACAGCGCGTCGGCCATCAGCTCGGGCACCCTCGTTTTCAGCGGCAGCGTCACCATCGACAACTCCAGCGATGATCCCTTCCTCGTTCTTCCCAACAACAACATCAACCTCAGCGGAGGAAGCCTCACCTACACCGGCACCGGTGGCAATTCACTCAGTTTCGGCAACGGAGTGGTCACCGCCAGCGGCGCCAACCGCACGCTTACCGTCAACAGCGGGATACTGACCGTAGGCTCCCTCGCGGCGGATACCGCCGGCCGGACGATTTCGAAGGGTGGGGCGGGCGGCACGCTGGTCATCACCAACGCCGCCGACGCGAGTTTCCAGGGAGGCTACCTGACGGGAGCCGGGATCACCCTGATTGGCGCCAAAACCTCCCTTGGCTCGGGAACCATCACCCTTAGCGGCGGCACCCTCGCGGCTAGCGCGGATCTCAGCGGATCGGAAAAGATCGCCAACAATTTCCTCATCACCGCCGGCACCACCGTCGGCGGTTCCAACAGCATGGAGTTCGGCGGCAAACTCACGGGGAACACCGGCGGAGGCCGACAGTTGACCAACAGCATCTCCGGAGGCGGCATGCTTACCCTGAATGACATTGATATCAGCAACGATGTCAGTGTGGCGCGCACATTCACCCTTGCCGGCACGGCCAACACCACGATCAACGGTGTCATCGCCAATGGCGTGGGAACCACCACCGCCAATCCGCTTACCATTACCAACACCGGCATCACCACCCTCAACGGAAACAACACCTACACCGGACTGACCACCGTCACGACGGCAAACAGCCAGGTGATCCTGAACGGAGACTCAACCGGTGGCGGCGGCGTCACATTCAACAACGCGAGCGCATCCCTCACGCTTGGCTCAAGCTCCACGCCCTCCGGTGTCGGCAGCACGGTCACCAGCGGCCCGCTCGGTTCCGGAATCCTCAATTTGGGAGCGGGCGCCCTGTCCGCCGCCGGAGGAACAAGGACCATTGCCAACAATATCAACAACGTCGCCAACACCAGTCCCACCATTGGCGCGGGCAGCGATCTCATTCTTAACGGAAACATCGGCTGGAACGGCAGCAGCGTCCTGACCGTCAATAACAACACGACCTTCGGAGGCGTCCTTACGCTTCGCAACAACCCGGGCGAGAACACCCCGCTTGCCCAGCGGACGCTCACGGTGGCCGGTTCCGGCACCGCGAGATTCAATGGTGCCATCGTCAACGGGACCACATTGAACGGTATCCTCGCCATCAGTGGTTCCGGCACCGTGGAACTCAACGGCAACAACACCCACAGCGGCCAAACCACCGTTTCCGCCGGCCAAACCACCCGTCTCGGACATGCCAGCGGCCTCGGCTCCGGCGGCATCACCTCGGTGGCCGGCGCCACCTTGGTGGCCAACGGCGGCACGCTCGATCTCGGCGGCCAATCCCAAATCCACGAGGCGATCACCATCAATGGTCACGGAGTCGGGGGCGACGGAGCGCTTGTCAACTCCAACACGGGCGAGACCGCAGTCATCGGAAATGGCGTCGCCCAGTTGAGCTTGGGCACGGGTGGCACTTATACCGGCGTCCCCGCCATCACCATCGTCAATGGCGGCGGTGCCACAGCCAACGCCCTTCTTGGTTTGATCGCCGGCAGCATCGACCTCGACAGCTCCTCCGGCACTTACACCACGGCGCCGACCATCACCATCACCGGAGGCGGCGGAACAGGCGCCGTCGCCACGGTGAACCTCGCCGGAGTGGTCAACATCAACAGCGCCGGGTATGGCTACACCTCCGCGCCGACGATCACCGTTTCCGGCGGTGTGTTGGAGAGCGGAAGCCCCTGGACCGCCACCGCCACCGGGGATTTCGGCGTGACCGCCCTACAGCTCACCAATGCCGGATCAGGCGTCACCGGGGCCACCAGCGTCAGCTTCGACTCGGGAGCCGCCACCGCCACAGCGCATGTCAGCTCGGTCGCGCTTGCCAGCGCCTCGTCCGTGGGTGGACCCGGAAACATCACCATCAACGCGCCGGTCACAGGCTCGAACCCCCTCACCAAGATTGGAGCGGGCACCCTCACCCTGGCAGGCACGAACACCTACAGCGGAGCCACCCAGATCAATGGTGGCAAACTCGTCGTGAACGGCTCCATTTCCACCGGAAGTGTGACGGTGGCGGACACGGCCAGCGTCGGCGGCACGGGAATGATCGGCGGAGCCATCACCGTCAACAGTGGCGGAAAAATCGCGCCGGGAACATCCATCGGCACGCTGGCGGCACTGTCCGCCACTACCTTCGAAGCGGGTTCGTCCCTGGAAATCGAGCTGAACTCCTCCACATCGGACCGCCTGAACGTTTCCGGCAACCTCAACATCGCCGATGCCACCCTCAACATCACCGCCCTCGCTCCCGCGTCCGCCGGGGTGTATGTCATCGCGGCCTATGCCTCGCTCACCGGGTCCGAATTCTTTTCGGTCAACGGCCTGCCTGCGGGCTATGAGGTCCAGACCAACTACAACGGGCTCAACCAAATCGCCCTCGTCCAGACCGGCCAGACGCCCTATCAGCAATGGGCCACCTCGCCCCCATACAATCTCGCGGGCGCCGATGCGCTGCCAGGCGCGGATCCGGACAACGACGGGGTGAAAAACATTCTCGAATTCGCGCTGAACTCAAACCCCGCCAGCGGATCCTCAACAGGGCTCTCGTTTTCCAAAATGGCCACAGTCGCCGGCACTCCCCGTGTCCTGACCCTGACCATCGCCGTCAGGAACGGCGCCTCTTTCTCTCCTGCGGGAAACCGCCAGAAGTCGGCCGTCGTGGATGGCATCACCTACACCGTCGAGGCGTCCAACACGCTCTCCGACTGGGGTGGTCCCGTCGTGACCGAAGTCACGGGCGGCGATGCCACCGCCATCCAGGCGGGCTTGCCCGCACCGGATGCCGGATGGTCCTACAAAACCTTCAGGACCGATGGCAGCGCGGATTCCGACACGGGGGACTTCATCCGCGCCGGGGTGGAATAAGCCTGTCACCCGGTCGGATTGCGGAAACTGCAATTCAGTGCCGCAATTCTACACTAATCAACTGGTGGCGCGTGAGTTATTGTTCCCCCGAATCGGAGCGCCACGCCCGATACCCCGGTCTTTGCGGCTCTGCCGACCCACGCTGCCCGGAACCACAAATCTTTTTCCGGTTGCCCGGATATTTTGGTTTGCGCTGTAAATACTTGGTGGTTACATTCCATGCAGTCAACCGCACTAACCCATTTCATCCAAAAACCCCAATGAACAAGCACCACACACGTAAACAGGGTTTCGCCCTGGTGGTCACCCTTTCGCTGATGATCCTACTGACGATCATCGCGGTGGGATTACTGACGCTTTCCAGCATTAGCCTGCGCTCGGCCAGCCAGTCCGAGGCCATGCAGGTCGCCCGCTCGAACGCCAGGCTCGCGCTCATGATGGCGATCGGAGATCTTCAGAAACACCTCGGTCCGGACACCCGGATTTCCGCCCGTGCGGAAACCCTCGCCAAAGACAGCCGGGTGGGCGTCACGGTCGCGGCCGAGACCCCCGCCGCCTGGTGGGTGGGTGTTTCGGACAGCAATCCGGAGAAACCCCTCGGCGGCACGGGCGGGAATTCAGTCGTCTGGCTCGTCTCGGGCGTGTCCGGCGCCACTCCGGGAGCACAGGTTGCGTCGGCCCCGCAGGATCCGGTGACCATGATCGACGGGGGCAGTCTCGATCTCGCCACGGCCACCAAAGGTTCGCCGATCCAGGCGGGGAGGGTCAAGATCACCAATCAGGGCAAAGTCTCGGGAGCCTACGCGTATTTCGTGGACGACAACGGGATGAAGGCGCAGTTGGCCGCCAGCAAGCCGGCGGTCCGGAATGACAGCACCGCCGGTCCTTCCGGCGGCCCCTATGGGGGCGGAATCCTTCCCGGTACCTACGATCTCTCCATCCTCAACCAAATGGGCGGACTTTCCAGCGGCGCGGCGGACCTCCAGAAGCTCGTCTCCACCAACAACCTGCCCATGGTGAAACTTTCCAAGGAGGTCACCAAGGCGAAGTTCTTCAGTTATACCACCTCATCGCAAGGCGTGCTGTCCGATGTGAAAAACGGCGGGCTCAAGAAGGACCTGAGCATCGCCTTCGAGAACGCCGCGGTCTTCGACAGGGTCTTTCCGGCAGCCAGGCCGGACCAATACATACTTGTCGATCCGAAGAAGCGCCCCACCGAACTCGCCACCGGCTACATCCACTGGGGGATTTTCAGGGATTATTACAATCTGAAGAAACGCTTCATCGGCAATTCCCCGACGCTTGCCCCCACCTTGTTCCAGAAGAACGGCCTGCTGAACGAACTTAGCAACAACTTCCAGACCGGGCGTCTCGGGCCGCACGCGATGGCCGCCAACGCGCCCACCCACCAGGCCGGGCACCCCTATGGCAACTTCGCCGTTTCAGCGATCCCGGGAAGCACCCCGTCCACCTATGTCTTCAACCCGATTACGCCCATCATGTCCTCGCTGCAGCAGACCGCGTGGGTGGCTCCGAACCCCGACAATCCGTCGTCCTTGCGTACCCACGTCCAGATGTTCACCTCTCATTACAATCCTTACAATGTGAGGCTCCTGATGAATGCGAACGCGACTCCCGCCGCCGGCCCGCGGATCCAGAACTATCCCCAGGTCCTGTTCACCGTCGGCGGAACGACGATCAATAAGGCGAACGGACTCGACTCAAAGCTCCAGACGCACGTACCGTTCGGATTGACTCTGGAGCCGGGACGCAGCCATGTGATGGGATTCGGAAGCGATGTGGCGATCAGCTCGGAGATCGATGGAAGCAAGTATACCGATAAAATCGGCAAGGTCATCACCGAAAGCGTTCGCCGGGATCACGCGACGACCACCTCTGCGGCGAGTGTGCCGCTCACCGTCGAGTTCGCGTTGATGAATCCCACCCTCATGCACGGAATGGATGAGAATCCGGGGGATCTGGAGATCGCCCAAGTGTTTTTCACTCCTTTCGCCTGGGACAGGATCGACACCTCGGGAGGCCGCCCCGGCAAACGTTTCAGCCGCACGGTGCAGCGCGCCCAATTGAACCGGAACAGCAGTTTCTCCATGGGCTTCAACCTCAGGACCACACGCGAACCCCAGGCCGGTGCGATCCGTCCGCTGGTGGACGCCAACATCCGGGCGATGTGGAACAACCCGCGCTGGGACTCCCCGCTCAATCTCCCGCTGCTGGCGGGCTACTCCGCCGAAGGCAATGGTGAGGTGACCAACGGGATTCCCCAGATGGAAGTCGCCACCGGAGACCGGGGCTTCGCATACTGGGGAAGCTCCCGCGGCCCCGCCGTGGGCAATGACCGGGTGATCCTCTTCGACATCCCGCGCAAGGATTTGGTTTCCATCGGCCAGTTGCAACACGCCAGTGCCGGACGTTTCAGCTACGAGCCGACTTACATTGTCGGTAACTCCTACGCCAACCCCCGGATCCCGCCGGGTGGGTGGCAGGCATCGGTCAACGATACGTACAGCGCGACCCGCGGGCTGCCATGGGCCATCAGTGGCGCCTTCAGGCTGTATGACGCGTCCTATCTCGTGAACGAAGTCATCTTCGATTCCTACACATTCACCACCCTGCCGCAGGTCGCGGACGATTTCCCCGGCAACACCGGGCTTGCTCCCACGGCTGCCACCTACACCGGCCTGCTGAACGGCTCCCAGCACCTGCCGAACCCCCGTTACCTGCCTTTCGTTCCGGCCGGTTCGGACTTCAACCAGTCCAGCCTGCGGGTCACCGGCAATGCCTCCCAGGGCAGCTTCTTCCACAACTCTGGCCATTTGGTGGTCGATGGTTCCTTCAACGTGAATTCCACTTCCGTTGACGCCTGGGAGGCCTTCCTTTCCGGCACCCATGCCCTGCCGGTTCCCAAGCTGAACGTGAACGGCGTGATCAGCGGCTTCACCCCCACCGGACGCGTGCGCTTCCCGCGCGCCGCCTCCCATCTCGGCGATGGCATGACTTCCAACGCGATCAATGGCAACTACTGGACCGGATTCCGTGAACTGGAGCAGAATGAGGTGCGCGAGATCGCGGAACAAATCGTCAGGGAAATCAAGGAGCGCGGCCCCTTCCTCACGCTCGGCCAGTTCGTGAACCGCAAGCTGGAAAACTCCGAGCATGGCAAATCCGGAGCGCTCCAGGCGGCGCTCGACGCCACGGTGAACCGCAATTTGGGCTCCTCCTTCGAGTCGGCCAGCGATTCCGGCACCCATAAGAACATCCCCGCCAACAGCACCCAGGGGGCGGGCTTCCCGGGCCAACTCCTTCAGGGGGATGTCCTTCAGGCGCTCGCTCCCTACATGACCGTCCGTTCGGACACCTTCACCATTCGCGGCTACGGAGAGGCGCGTGACGCCTCCAACAGGGTGATCGCCAGCGCCTGGTGCGAGGCCGTGGTCCAACGCACGCCGAATCCCGTGGAGCGTCTGAGCGGCGGCGCCGCCCCCCTGCAGGAACTGGCCTCGCCCTCAAGCCCCTTCGGCCGCCGCTTCGGTTTGTTGGGTTTCCGCTGGCTTCACCCCGAAGAAGTCTGATTTCCATTCCCCGACATGCGCCGCCTCATTCCCTTGTTCATTCTCGCCTGCTTGCCGCAACTCGCGCTTGCCCAGGGCGATAAGGTCAGTCTCCGGGCACTCGCCCTCACTTCCGGGGAGTTCCCGGATCTGTGGGCCTTGAATGCCGCCACGCCGGTCAAAATCGGGTTTTCCCCGGTCCAGCCGTCCGAGACGATCCGTGTGAACCGCGCCAACCCGTGGCCGGTCTATCAGGGGGCCTTGAACGAGCAGGGCAATCCGGTGGACGCCTCCCCGGCGAAACTCAGGCTCCCGGAGGCGCCGGGAATCCTTCTGCTCGGCTGGATGCTTGACGGCAAGGTCCGCCTCGTCCCCGTCCCCGACTCGAATCCGGCGGGAAAATTCGATGACTGGTTTCTGATCAACGCCTCCAGCAAGTCCATCGCCGTGCAGGTGGGAGCCACCAACAAGCCGGTCGTTTTCAAATCCGCGGCGCACGAGGTTTTCAAGATCAACGTCAAGGCCGGGGAGGGCGCGGCGATCGTCATGGCCAGCCAGGAAGGCGCGACATGGACCAAGTTTTTCTCCACCTACTGGCCCGTTCATGCGGACAAGAGATGTCTCATCGTCGTCACCGAATCCGAAGACCGCATTGAGGCCAAGCAGATCTTCGAGGAGTTGAAACGCGAGGTTCGGAAGGACGACCCCTGACCCGCCATCGGGCATCATGCCAGGCCGGGCGGCCGCTGGTGGGCGCCCCTGTTGGCCGATGATCACGCGAGGCGTTCGGGTTTCCTGCCGCGGAGGTATTCGGCGGCGCTCATGCGGCGGCCTCCTTCGGGCTGGACCGAGGTGACTTCGAGACAACCCGCTCCACAACCGACGAGCATGCGGTCGCCCGTGGCGTCGATCCGTCCGGTTTCGAGTGAGCGCGGATGGACGACGGCGCCGGGGAAGAGCTTCAGCCGCCGGGGCTTGCCCGCCTCGATGGCGGTGGCGAAGGTGCCGGGCCAGGGATCGTAGGCGCGGATGCGGCGTTCGATGGCGATGGCGTCCATCGACCAATCGATGCGGCCGTCGTCGCGTCCGAGTTTCGGGATGTGGGAAACCAGCGCCGGATCCTGCGGCACGCGCGGGGCTTGAGATGCGGCGAGCGCGGGCACGGTTTCCATCAGGACATCGGCTGCCAGCGCGGCGAGTTTGTCATGAAGCGAGCCGCCGGTTTCATCCGGGGCGATGGGGATGGACTTGGCGAGGATGATGTCTCCGGCATCCAGCTCGCGCACCACGTGCATGGCGGTGATGCCGGTTTCCGCGTCGCCCGCATCGATCGCGGCCTGGATGCAGGCGGCACCGCGGTATTTCGGGAGGAGCGAGGCGTGGAGATTGATGATGGCGACGCGCGGCAGGCTGAGGATGTTCTCCCGCAGGATCTGGCCGTATGCCATGACGACGAGCAGGTCCGGTTCCAGCGCGGCCAGTTCTGCGGCGATGTGGCCGATTTTCTCCGGCTGCATCACAGGAATGCCGACGGCGATCGCCTCGGACTTGATCCGCGGAGGCGTGAGCGTCTGGTGGCGGCCGGCGGGTTTGTCCGGCTGGGTGACCAGCGCGAGGGGACGCGGTCCGGCATCCAGCAACCTGCGGAACGAGGGCAGGGCGATGTCCCCGGTGGCGATGAAAACGAGACGCATGCGGTGGAGTGTCAGATCACCAAGGTGCTGATCCGCTCGTAGAACGGCAGACCGATGATGCGGCGCACCACCTCGTGTACGACCATGACCGGCGGCTGGGTGGCGTCGATTTCCATGATCCTGTCAGCCGGATAATGGGCGAGGATCGGTTTGGTTTCCGCCTCGTAGGTGGCGATGCGCTGGTTGATCACCACGTCGCTGGCATCGTCGATCCGGTTGTCCTTGAGGGCGCGCTTACGCATGCGGCGGGCGAGTTCGTCACGGTTGGGGCATGAGAGATGGAATACCTGGTGGACCTCCACGTATTGGTCCAGCAGCTCCGCCTGGCGGACATTGCGCGGGATCCCGTCCAGCAGCAGGCAATCGATGTCCGGTTTGTAGGTATGGGTGTCCGCGAGATTGTCCATCTGGGCTTTCCACAGATCGATGGTGAGTTCGTCCGGAACCAGCTCGCCCCGGCTGGAGTATTCGACGAACTGCCGGCCGATCGCGGTGCGGGTATCGAGCGAGCGGAAGACATCGCCGCAGGCGCAGTGGAAAAACCGTGGGATCGCACCGAGGATCTTTCCCTGGGTGCCCTTGCCGGAGCCGGGGGCTCCCAGCAGCAGGATGGCGGGTGGCTTGAATGCGGAAGCGTTCATCGGAAAAGCCGGACGCTACCGGTCCGGCGGCGCGCCTGCAAGCTTGGATCAGTTGTTCATTTTCTGCTTGCCGCGCCCGTTTGCCTGACTCTCGGGCGTGGGAGAGGATGGAACCCTGCTAACCGGCGGCATCCCGGACCCGCTCGCCAATCCGGCCGGATCCGTCCGCGGACAACAGGATCTGGATCATGGCCCCCATCGGCAGC
>CAZKQK010000015.1:0-47793 GCA_964554865.1 uncultured Luteolibacter sp.
GGCCGTTTCCCCGAAGGTGGCGGCTTGGACATGCGCCGCCGCCCCCCCGGCCTTTCGGTCGGTTCGGCGGCATCGTTTGCGGTCGATGCCGACCGCTGTACGCGAGATTTTCAAGTCTCCATCCACCAAGGTGGATGCCGGGATTCCATGTCAGGGGGCCGGAGGCGACAAGAAAAAAGTCAAAAGGAAAACCCACCATCCCGAACGATTGCCGAAACGGTATGGTTTTTGGCTACAGCCCGATTAACTTTTCCAAATGATATGTCCGGTTTTGTTTGAGAAAGGATCTGGACATGAATGTTTCGAAGCTGGCGTTTGGAGGGGTTCTCATCGCGGGCCGCCTGTTCGGGCGGAGACTCAGCCCGGTTGCGGCACATGCGGATGGTTTCCGGTTCGCGCCGCATTTTCCCCAAGGCTGTCCGAAATATGGGAGGATGGACTTGTCGCCCGTCCCGGAAGGCGGGCGGCTTGCCTGCCGGGATGGCTTTTCCGCGACCTTTGGTTCCTCCGTTCCCCTGTGGCGAAGCCTGTCGCAAACCTCGCCACGTTTTACGGGTGAGGGACCAAAGGGAGCGCGTCATTTTGCCAAACACTCCCGATGCGCCCGCTCTCCCCGCTTTGTTCCGCGCACCCGGCGCCTGTGCGTTGCGATGAAACCCATGTGGTGTGGGGGCCCAGGGTCCCTACATTAGGGAGGTCAACGAATTGAGGCATGCCGGAGCCGCGATTTACCGGATGCGGGTGCGAATTCCGTGATTTGGAATGAACTTCCGGTTTTCGGGAAAAAAATCTTCCAAGGATTTACCCGGTGGCGTGTCGTTTCCCATGCAGAGCATGATCAAGCGCGCGCCGATTCATGGAAACCCTCACCGCCAACGCCCGTCAAATGGCTGATGCCGGACGCCAGCCGGTGATTCCATTGCGAACCCCCATGGAGGAAAAACGAACGCTCCGCGAGGTCTTCGAGATGGAGGAATCGCCACTGCTCCGCTTCGCCTTCGGCCTCGTCGGCCAGCGGGAAACCGCCGAGGATCTCGTCCAGGAGGCATTCCTGAAACTCCACGCCCACTGGGAGGATGTGACCAACCCGCGGGCCTGGCTCTTCCGCTCCATCCGCAACCTCGCCCTCAACCACCTGCGCGACCACCGCAGGGAATCCTCCGTCGGTGCAAGCGATGATTTCGAAGCCGCCAATCCCGAACCCGATCAGGCCCTCGGCCGCATGGAAACCATCGGCTCCCTGCAACTCCTCGTCGCCGAACTCGATCCCGACGACCGACGGCTCATTTCCCTCAAGTATCATGACAACCTCAAATACGACCAGATCAGCGAACGCACCGGGCTCTCGGTGGGCAACGTCGGTTACAAGCTCCATCACCTGCTCAAGGGCCTGGCCGACTCGCTGAGACGGATGGGCATCGAATCGTCAGACGGCTGATCGCCACTTTCCAATTTCCAATCACTCTTCCCATGTCCGACCAACCATTCACCACTCACGGCGACGAGGCTCTTGAAGCCCGCACCGTTTCCTGGGTGCTGGGCGAGGCATCCGCCTTCGAGTCCGCCGAACTGGAGCGGCTTTGCGAGGAACGCCCGGAACTCATGGTCTTCAGACGCCGCATGCGCGCCCTTCACGGTCTTCTGACGGAAGCGGAGAAACAACAGCCCGACGAAGGATGGAAGCTGCCCGGGGAAAAACGCCGCGCGCTCGACGAACTCTTCGGCGAACCCGCCCCGGTCCGCCTCGAAGCCGAGCGCGACCGCCGGGTGAAACACAGCGGACGCCGCGCCCTGCTCGCCATCGCGGCCTGCGTGGCGCTCACGCTTGTCGTGCTTTCACTCATGCCGGGGCAGTACGAGGCCGCCGCCACCATCGAGATCAAACCGCGTAATCATGGCATGTCGCCCATGGCCGAGGCAACCGGTGCCAAGCGCATGACCCCGCAGGTTTTCGGCACCGAGTTCGAAAAGATCAAAAGCCGTAACATCCTCGAAAAGGTCGTCGAAAACCTCGGTCTCGAATCCCGCTGGGCCGTGGACCGCGAAACCGCCCTCAAGCGGCTCAGGGATCGCATCAAAACCAGAAACATCCGCGGCACCGACCTCATCGAAATCCGCGCCCGCGAGAAGGATCCCGACCTCGCCAGGGACATCGCCGGCGAAGTGTCCGAAAACTATCAGGCCTATCGCCGCGACATCGAACAACGCGACGCACAGCGGCAACTTGCCGAACTGGGCAGGGCTGTCCGTGATCAGGAGGACAAGGTCGAGGAACGCCGCAAGGTGCTAGCCACCATCGTGCGGACCAAGGGAACCATCTACCGGGGGCAGGACTCGCTCCACGAGCAATCCGATGCGGAGGGGGATCAGGGCGCGAAGCCGGCGCTTCAGGCATATCGGGAGTTGGAACAGGAGAAGTCGCAGCTTCAAAGTCAGTTGGATGGCCTGGATGAAGGCCGGGGTGAACAACGGATGGTTTTTGCGTTCGATTCGAATTTTCCCGAGAACAAGGTTCGCACGCTTTATCCGCAATATATCGAAGCCAAACGCGAGTTGGACGAAAAGCGGATCAACGGGCTTGGCGATGATCATCCGGAGGTGGTCGCCGCCGATGATCGAATTACAAAAATCGGAAAGGACTTGAATGAGGAGGTTGAGAGGATCCGTGCCGTCACCAATGCGGAATTGAATTTGACCGACAACCGTCTCGACAGCATTGCGAAGATGCGCGAGGACACCAAAGAAGAGGCAATCAAGAAAGGACTCGACGCCCGGGACTACGTGGATGCCTGGCGCGAGTTTGAAAACGACCGGCAGCTTCTCCAGCAAATGAAGCTGAAGTTGACGGGGGAGCAGATTTCCAGCCGCATTCCGAGTGGAACGGTCGAGGTTTGCGATCAGCCCGTTGTCAAGGCAACGACCAACCCCGTTCGTGCCGCGGCGGAGAAGCTCGGGGGCCTGTTTGCCGGCAAGGACACCGCGGTGGCCGCCAGGGAGTCTGCGGAATCAGCAACCTATCAGGCATCCGGAAAGCCGTTGGAGACCCCGGTTCCCCGTGAACCCATCGAAGGCACACCCAGGCCGACGAACGCGCCGAATCCGGAAACGCCGGTGGATGGTCCGGCGGGATATTCGTCATGGAGCATGGCCAGGCGCGGCCAAGCGGCGCCGGCTGCCGGGGAGGTGGCGCGGCAGGCAGCAATGGAGCGACCGCAAACTCCCGCACCTCCCGCCGCGTCAGTAACGGCTGGAGTTAAGACGGCCAGTGGCAGTTCGTCTGTGCCTGTACCCCGGGCGGAGGCGAAAGACGCCTCGCTTGCCTTTGGCCGTGGTGACGGGTTTGGGAGCGGTTGGGGTGGCAAGGACGATGCGATCAAGCCCGGCGGTCTACCGGAAGAGATGCCCGAAGTGGCCGCGGCTCCCGCATCACGGACCTTGGCGGGAGTTGCCAGTGGCATCCGGAGCGGTGATGGGGGAGATCGCCGGAGAAGGGCTGACGCGGCGCTTGATCGCCTGCAACCCGCCCGCAGCGAGCCGGCCATCGCCGATGGGCACGAGGGCAAGGTCGATGACATCCGCCGGAATCTCCACACGGCGGAAGGGAATTACAACCTGGGCAAATTCGATGATGCGAAACGCGACTACGAGAACGTCCTGCGCACCGATCCCCACAACTCGGCCGCGCGTCGCGGTCTGGAGAGGCTCGCCGCGGCCAAGTCCGATTACTACCGCGCCGCATACGACCACACCAGGGCCGAGCTTCTCGCACAGGTCGATCAGGCATGGGAATTGGCGGTGTCCCAAAAGGAGGAGGCCGGGAAGACGCAAACCACACTGGATCGATTGGAAATCGCGGATTCCGTGACCAGCGTGTCCGAGTCCCACGGGACTGCCCTGGAGTTGCCGCAACAGCAACAGGCCATGTTGACCGCGGAACCGGCAATCCTGCCGGAGGCCGGGGAAATCCCCGCCACCGAGGAGCCGTTTTCCACCTTCTCGCTCAACATCGGCGACGCCTCGTTCCGGATCGCGCGGGCGGCCTTGGCCAAGGGCGAGCGGCCGGATCCGGCGGGGGTGAGGGTGGAGCAGTTTTACAATGCCGTGGACTACGGCGATCCGGCGCCGGCGAATGGCGAGCCGGTGGCGCTGAGCATCGGCCAGGCGGCGCATCCGGTCATTCCCGGCCGCAATCTGGTTCGCATCGCGCTGAAAACCGCCGCCGCCGGTCGTGCGGCCGGGCAGCCGCTGCGGCTCACGCTGCTGGTGGACCAGTCCGGATCGATGTCCCGCGAGGACCGCCGCGCGGCGATGGACAGGGCGCTTGAAGGATTGTCCGGGCTTCTAACGGAAAACGACTTGGTATCGGTGATCGGTTTCGCGCGGACTCCGCGGCTGCTGGCCGATGCCATGGCCGGGGATCGGGCGAAAACCCTGGCGCAACTCGTCAATCAGGGCGCGAGCGAGGGCGGCACCAATCTGGAACAGGCGATTCATCTCGCCGGCCAGATCGCCGAACGCATCAAGCACGATGGCGCGCGGAACCGCATCGTGCTGTTCACCGACGGCGCGGCCAATCTCGGCAACGCCGATCCGGCGAAGCTTGCCGGACAGGTTCGCGCGCTGCGGCAGAAGGGCATCGCGTTTGATATCGCGGGCATCGCCGCGGATGGACTCAACGACGAGTTGCTAGGCGAACTGGCGCGCCATGGCAACGGCCGCTATTACATTGTGGGCAAGGGCGGCGATGACCCGGAATTCGCCGGACAGCTCGCCGGGGCCTTCCGCCCGGCGGCGGAAAACGTGAAGGTGCAGGTGCGCTTCAATCCGGAGCGGGTGGCGCGGTACAAGCTCATCGGCTTCGAGAAAGACCGCCTGAAAACCGGGGATTTCCGCAACGACGCGGTGGATGCCGCGGAACTCGCCGCCGAGGAGGCGGGCGTGGCCATCTATCAGATCGAGCCGATCCCCGGAGGAAGCGGCGAGATCGGCGAGGTGAGCGTGCGTTTCCGCGATACGGCCGCCGCCGCGATGGTCGAGCGTTCGTGGACCATCCCGCACGATGCCGACGCGCCCGCGATCGACCGGGCCCCGCCATCGATGCAGCTCGCCACGCTGGCCATGCTCGCGGCGGAGAAACTCCGGGGCGGTCCGCTGGCCCAGGCCATCGATTTCAAGCGGCTCGCCGGTGTGTCCGCGAGTGTGAAACAAAACTATGGCAACACCGGCCGCCCGGCGGAGGTGCTGCGCATGGTGGACGCGCTGAAGTGAGATTTTACCGAAGTTTTACCCATCAAACGGAGATCAGGCGGCAGACTGATCCGCCTGATCCGAACTCCCAAAGCCATGAAAACGCTGTTATCGATTGTTGTTCTAACAACTGCCGCCGTCCTCGCGCAGGAAGCCGGCGAGCGTGTGGTGCTGGTGCCGTGGGCGAAGGCTCCGAAGGAAGTGCCCCTGTTTTTCTCGGCGAGCGCGGAAGTCGGCGCGCGGGCGGGTCTGGATTTCCTGACCAGCGAGCAGAAGCTCGTTTTCCGCGTCCATCAGGGCAAGCCGGAGACGCTCACTCTCGCGCTTGGCGGCGCGGGTGAGATCAGCTCCGTGACCGGTCCGGGACTGCGCGATTGGTCGGTGAGGGTGGGGGAGAACGGCGCGCGTTTCCTGGACATCCGTCCGGCGATGGAAGGCTCGCGTTATCCGGACAGGATCGAGGCGGTGGTGAGCACCCGCATCAAGGTGGATGATGGCGAGGTGCCGCTGGTTCTTCCCGCGCCGGGGGATGCCACCGGGTTTTCCCTGACGCTGGAACTCACCCATGATCCCAAGGCGGAGATCAAGGTGGTGCGGGCGGAGGGCCTGATGCCCCTGAGCGGCGGGGACGCGCGGAGATATGTGGCGGGAGGAGCGGCCGGCTTCGGCCTGAACATCCGCCCGGGCGGCGTGGCGGCGCGTGGCATCGAGTTGATGAACACGGCGATCAGCGGCCGCGTGTCACCGGACGGCGGCAGCGTCTCGTTCCGCCTGGGCGGCATCGCGCGGGCGGAGGCCGCGGAGTCGGCGTTGGAGTTGTTAGGTGGCGGCGCCGCGCTTGCCGATGGCGTCTCCGGCGATGGCTGGCACGTCGCCTTGCGGCGCAAGGGCGAGGCCTGGGTCTATGATCTGGTGGCGGAGCGGGCGGGGGAGTTTCCGGTGGAGATCACCTTTGACGTGGTGGCCACGCGGCGTGGCGATTGGCGCGATCTTGAGTTCGCCCTGCCGGCGGGCGTGGTGGTGCCGGTGGTGATCGGCGGTCTTGCGGAAAACGCCGAGTTTGACTCCGCCCGATCAGTGGTGCCGGAGTTCGGCAATGGCAACTGGCGGGGCTTTCTTCCCGCGAGCGGGCAGGCGGCGCTGGCATGGCGCGAGGCCGACAAGGTGGCGGACGGCAGTTTGTTTTTCTCATCCACGGAAACGACCGATGTGCGGGTGGGCAGCGGATTGCTGAGGCAGTTGTCGGCCATCGATCTGCGGGTGCTCCAAGGACGCTTGGGCGGGCTTTCGCTCGCGCTCGACGGTCCGGGCGAGGTGCTCTCGGTGGCGGGCGATCCGGTGCTCGGATGGAGCGTGCGCGAGAGCGATGGCCGGAGGATCTTCGATGTCCGCTTCAGCAGGCCGTTGCAAGGCGCGGCGCGGCTGATCATCGAATCCCAGGCGGCGCTCGGCGGCTTCCCGGTGAAGGCGAGAGCGCTGCGGATGACGCCCGAAGGCTCGCTGCGCCACAGTGGGTGGCTGCGTGTGGCCAACGATGGCGCCGTGAGGGTGGAGGTGGCCGATGCGGAGGGTCTCATCCAGCTCGCGCCCGGACAGTTTCCCGGAAAGGCCGGGGAAAACCTGAGGCAGGTGTTTGTCTATCGGTTTCCGGCGGCGGACTACGCTTATGCGGTGAATGCCGACCAGGTGCTGCCCGAGGTCGGTCTGACGGAGACGACGGTTTACGAACTGGCCGAGGCGGACCGGCGCATCATCTCCGATCTGGAACTGGACATCCGCGAGGCTCCGCTGCGCGAGTGGGAGATCCTGATCCCGGCGGATCACGCGGTGGCGTCCGTGAGCGGCGCGGAGGTGGCGGACCATGTGTTGGCGGCGGTGGCGCAAGACGGAAGGCGAGCCCTGAAGATCCTTTTCTCGAAGGCGGTGGGCGGCAGGCGATTGGTGAGCGTGCGGCTGGAGAAAAACGAGGCGGCCAAGGCGGGCGCGTGGGACTTGCAACCGCTCGGCTTTCCCGGGGTGAAGTCGCGGCGGGGCTACATCGGCGCGGTCGCCACCGCAGGATACCGGCTTGCGGTCGGCAAGTCCGCAGGCCTGGCCGAGGTGCCGGTGACGTTTTTCCCGAAGCAGGCGGCGGGCCTGCAGCAGGCGTTCCGCCTGCGCGAGGAAACGTGGAGCGCCTCTCTGAGAGCCGAGGCGCTCGGGCAGAGCGTGCTGGCGGATGTTTTCCATCTGCACTCGCTCAAGACCGGCGTGGTGTATGGCAGCGTGGTGATGAATTTCTTCGTCGTCGGCGCACCCGCCAACGAGTGGCGGATCTCCGTGCCGGAGGGAATCGGCAATGTGGACGTGACCGGCCCGAACGTGGGTCGCGACTGGCGGCGCGAGGGCAATGTGGTGATCGTGCCCTTGTCCCGCCCGGTGTTGGGAGCGGGCACGCTCCTGCTCACCTTCGAGCAGTCGATGAGCGCCAAGGGGGGGACGTTTTCACCCGGCGAGGTCGCGCCGCTCAACGTGCAGGGCGAGCGCGGATACGTGCAGGTGGTCAGCCCGTTGCAAGTGAATCACCCGGCGACGAGCGAGGGCGCCTTGCTGCCCATCGATCCGAGCGAACTGCCCGCGGAGTTCCGCCTGCTGAGCAGCGCGCCCACTCTCGGCGTGTGGCAATACACGGCGCGCGATTTCAAGATCGGCATGGAGATCGAGTGGTATGACGACGGCGAAACGGTGGCGCAGGTGGTGGATTTCCAGAAGCTCTCCAGCAAGGTGTCGCGTGACGGCCAGTGGGTGACGGACGCGCGGATCTTCGTGAAGACGCGCGGCAACGGCGCGCTGAGGATGGTCTTTCCGAAGGGCGCGGAACTGTGGGAGGCAAAGGTGGATGGCGAGGCGGTGAACGCCCGCAGCGATGGCGGCGGAACCCTGGTGCCGCTGCCCGCGAGGATCGATCCGAACCAGGCGGTGGAGGTGGCCCTGCGCTTCGGCGGCAAGGCTGGCGACGCGGCCGCGCCGGTTCTAACGGCTCCACGGCTGGAAGTGCCGGTGGTGGTGGGCGAGTGGACGGTGACTGGCGACGAGGGCCGGCAGCTCGTGCCGCGCGGCGGCACGGCGGACCTGGTGCGGCCGGTGCTCGCGCCGAGCGGCTGGGAGTGGCTCGCGGGCAGGCGCGGCGCGGCGCTGCTTCTGCTGGCGGCGGGACTGGCGGCGGTTTTGTTAGGCAGTGGGAAACCCGGCGCCCTGCGGGGAATCGCGGCGGTGACCTGTGGGTTCGCGTTTCTAACAATATGCGGCGCGCTGGCCATGGCGTCCGCGACATCGGGCCGGGGCATGTCGCCGGTGCTGGAGTATGCGGCCCCGGTGATCGCCGCCGGTGGCGAGGTCACGCTGAAGCTCGGCAACCTCCCGGTGTGGATGGCGCGCGGCGGTTGGGCGGTGTGGCTGGGTTTCCTGCTTGGCGCGGCGGTGGCGTCTCGCGGACTGATCAAACGCGACCGCTGGTGGATCGGGTGCGGGATGGCGCTGGCGGCCTCGGCGTTTCTCTCGATCCGTGGCGGAGCGCCCTTGTTTTTCGCGGTGACGGCAATGATATCACTGGTCTGGTGGCTGCCGCTCGGCGCGGAAATGCTGAGGGGATTCCGCAGGCCGAAAGCGGCGGCGGCCGGCGCGGCGGCGATGGTTCTAACAGGTTTTGCCGCGCCGCCCGCGCGTGGCGAGGATGCGCTGGTGCGCCCGGCCGAGGCGATGGTCCATGATTGGTCGATCCGCGATGGCAGGTTGCGTGGAACGGTGGATGTGACGGTCCGCTCCGGAGCGGGCGGGAGGTTTCTGCTGCTGCGCGCTCCCGCCGTGCTGAGTGGATTCGAGGGCGACGGGCTGAGGGTGATCAAGGCGCGTCCGGGTGATCGGGACGAATACTGGTTGATCGCGGATGCGGCCGGGCGTTTCACCGGGAAGGCGGGTTTTGAAATGCCGGTGGCGGATCCCGCGGGCGGCTGGGAGTGGCCGGGCGGCGCGGCGGCGATGCGCAAGGTGTCGCTGCGATGGAACCAGGCGGGCTGGGAGTTTACATCGAACGGCGCGGCGCGGACGAGTGCGCCCGGGGATTTGAAACCGGATGAAAGCGGCGCGATGATGGTGCTGGGACCGGTCGAGGGCGTGACTTTCAAAGCAAGGCCGAAACAACGCGACGCCGATGCCGAGGACACGCGCTACTTCGCGGAGATAACAAATCTCTTCATCCCGGGGCCGGGAGTGGTGAATGGCCGCCACCTGGTGACGGTGCGTCCGGCGCAGGGCAGGGTGGCGGTTCTAACAGTCAAGGCGCCCGAGGGTTTCACGGTCAGCGATGTGAGGGACGGGCCGGTGGGCCAATGGCGATTCGATCCGGAGAAACGCGAGCTGCGGGCGAACATCGAACCCGCGCAAACCGAGGCGTTTTCATTTGTCGTGGAATCCCAGCGCGGTGCGGACGCCCTGCCTGTGGACTTGGCGCTTGAACCTCTGCGAGTGGATGGAGCGGCGGGTGAGATCGGATTTCTCGGGCTGGCATTCGGCGAGGAAGTGCAGGCGGAGGCGGTGACGGTGGACGGCATGTCGCGGGTGAATCCGGAGGACTTCGATGCGCGGCTTGTACCGAAAAACAAGGAGGGCCATCCGCTTGCACTGCTGCAGCACGCGTTTCGCTACGGCTCCGCGGAAGCCCGCGCGTCACTCAAGGTGACCGCCGTGGCTCCCGAGCTTCGGGCGGAGTGCTGGCAGTTGGTTTCGCTGGGCGAGGACCGCTTGGTTGTCGCCACGGACCTGGCCGTAACGATCACGCGCTCCGGAGTTTTCCGTCTCGCCGTGGAAGTCCCGGACGGACTCGAACTCGAAAGCGCCACCGGCGAGGGACTCAGTCACTGGACCGAAGGCCGGGTCGGCGGGAAACGCGCCATCACCCTGCATTTGGCCGGGAAAACCATGGGCCGTTGCGGGTTTTCCCTCACGTTGGGCGGCAAGCCCACGGGTGCCCGGAAGAATTGGCCGGTGCCGCGCGTTTCGCTCATCGACGCCTCTCGCGAGACCGGCGTGCTCACCGTCGCGCCCGAGCGCGGATTGCAGGTTCGCGCCGCGCAACGCCGCAATGTCTCGCACCTCGATCCGCGCGAACTCGCGGAAACGAAAAACGAAACCTCGCGCGCCGCCGCCAAACCCGGTGCGCTCGCCTACCGCCTGCTTCAGGCCGATTGGTCGCTCTCGCTCGATATCAGCCGCCTTGATCCCTGGGTGACCGCCCGCGTGTTTCACGATGTCACCCTCCGCGAGGGGCAGGCGCTCTCGCGCGTGAACCTCGCCTACAGGATCGAAAACGCCGCGGTGAAATCCCAGCGTGTGCGCATCCCCGGCCTCGATGAAAGGGCGGCCGCCACGGTCAGGGCCACCGGTCCCGCCGTGGCCGACCTGATCCCCGTCGAGGGCGGGGAGGGGATATGGGAAATTCGCTTCGAGCGCGGTATCGCCGGGGAAACATCCGTCGATCTCGAATACCAGCGCACGAGCGCGGACGATGGCGCCGAGAGCATCGCTCCCGTGGTGCTGGAGGGCATCCGGCAGCAAACCTACTTCGCCGCCCTGCGGGCCGGCGGTCGCATGGAACTCGACGCCGGCGCCCTTCCGCGCGGTTGGCAACGCACCGACTGGTCGGTGGTGCAGGCATCGCTCGGCCGCACGGCGGGAGAAATCTCACCCGCCATGGCATTTCGCGTGACCGAACCCGAAGGACCGCTGCCGATCGTTCTCAAACGCCACGAACTGGCGAACCTCCGCAAGCTGCGTGTTTCCGAAGGCTCTCTAACAACCCTCCTCGCGTCCGGCGGCCCCGCCCTAACAGCCGTCAGCGTGAAACTCCGGCTCACCGCCAAGGACCGCCTGCGCCTCAAGCTTCCCGCTCATTCGGAACTCTTCAACGTCATCGTCAATGGCGAGGGCGCGTCGCTTGTCCGCGAGGGGGGCGACTGGTTGTTCCATGTTTCCCCGTCGCCCGTCGTCGGCGAGCCCGCCACCGTGCGCTTCGTCTATGCATCCCGGCCCGCGGGCGGACGCCTCGAAGGCCCGGTGCTCGACGTGCCGCTGGAAAACCTCACATGGCGCGTGCTCCTCCCCGCCGGTTGGAAACTCGCCGCGCATGATGGGGACTTCGACCTCCGCCGCCAACAATCGCTCGCCACCTTCGGCCTCGATGACTACCGCACCTTTGTCCAAAGCAAACGCCAGGACGACGCGCGCAGCGCCGTTCTTCTCCTCGACCAGGCAAGCGCGTGGCTTGAGGCGGGCGATCAGGAACGCGCCGGCCTCGCGCTCGGAAACGCGGTGAACAACGGCCTGTTGGATGAGGCATCGGGTGAGGACGCCCGCGTCCAGCTCCGCGCGATGAAAACCCAGCAGGCGGTCCTCGGCCTCAACACCCGCCGCCAGAAACTCGTCCTGGACAACCGCTCCGCCGCCCCGCAGTCCGCCAATCCCCAGCTCGACCGCGCCGCCCGGGTCAATCCCGTGCTGCGCGGATCATACAACTTCGATCCCAAGCAGTTCGACCGTTTCCTCGAAGGCAATACGGCCGACGAAAACGCCGCGCTCAAGGAAATCGCCAGCCGCATCGTTTCCCAACAACTCGCCGCCGAACCCGCTCCCGCCGCGCTCGATGTCACGCTTCCCGAACGCGGCACCGTGCTGCACTTCGCGCGCAGCGTCCAGGTGGATGGCGCGCGCCCGATGTCCCTCGACCTCCGCCTCCGGCGCGAGACCCCCCCGTTCGCATGGGCCGCCGTGGGACTCTGCCTGCTTGCCGGCGCCATGACCGCCGCCTCGCGCCGCAAGTAGCTTGGCGGCCGCCCCGCGCCGACCCTACACTCGGCGCATGGAGAACGCCTTCGCCACCCTCGGCATCGCCGACGATCTGACCATCACCGAGGACGCCTTTCGCGCCGCTTTCCGCGAGGCCGGGAAGTCCGCCCATCCCGACGCCGGCGGCGGCGAGGATTCCTTCGCCCGTCTGCAAGCCGCCATGGCCACCCTTTCCAGCCCCTCGAAGCGCCTCGCCCACTGGATGGAACTGCGCTCGATGCCCTGCGATCTCCGGGGCTCCCTGGATCCGGAGCTGATGGACCTGTTTGCCGTCGTCGGGGAAACCACCAGGTCCGCCGAGTCTCTCGCCCGCAGACGAGGCGGGGCCAAGTCCTCCCTCGTCCTTGCCATGCTGGAACGCGAAACCCAGACGACCATCGAGGCCATCGAAGCGGCCATCATCCGGATCGATGCCGCCATCCGGTCGGAAACCGGCCGCTTTCCCGCTTTCCAAACCGCGGACGATCCCCCGGCGGAAACCCTTGCCCGCTGCGTGCGCCACCTGGCTTTTCTCGAAAAGTGGCGCGCCGTCCTCCGCTCCCTGATGCCCAGGCTCCTCTAGCCTCAACGCCCCGGCTGCCGCAACGGCTCCGCTCGCGGAATCGCCTTCGGCGGCGCTGCCGTGTCCACCGCTCCGGCTCCTTTGCGGGCGAATTCCGCCGTGTCGCTCAGATACCAGATCAAAGCCCCGCCTCCGACCACGAGGACGAAAACCGTCAGGATTGCCAGCAGACCGAGGCAGGATTTCATGCACGTTTCCTACAGATTCGGTCAAAAACCGCCAGCAACAAGTGATCCCGGGCACCAATCCGGCCCATTCCCGGCAAAATACCACCCGTTTTGGGAACACTGGTATTGTTGACGAACCACGGGAAAGGCGTGTATTCATTGTAATCTCTTGTGCTACCAACGGCTTTCCGTGACATAGCCAAGTACCTGTGCAACCGTGCGGGAACTCCCGGAAAGAATTCGATTGTATTTACATCCGACATCCCTACACTCAGCGAGTCTTTAGGTATTACGCGTATGAAATCCAAACCCAAGCAACCCAAATCCAGGGGCTTTGCCCTCGTCGTGGCCCTCAGCCTGATGATCCTGCTGACGATCATCGCCGTCGGGCTCCTGACACTGTCGGCTACCGCCCTTCGCTCGGCGACCCAGGGCGAGGCCATGGCCGCCGCGCGCAACCATGCCCGGCTCGCGATGATTCTGGCGATCGGGGACTTGCAGAAAACCGCAGGGCCGGACCGCGCGGTGACCGTGCCCGCATCCCAGGTCAATGCCACCCATCCCCACGGAGTGACAGGAGTCTGGGAACCCTGGGATCCGGGCATGCCGCCCGATGCCCGCACAAACGGTGCGCGGGACAGCCGGTTCAGGCAATGGCTCGTATCCACGCGGGACGGCTCCATTCCCAACAGGAAAGGCGATTTGCCCCTGGTCAAGGAAACCGGTGCCGGAGTGGTTGCGCTTCTGGGCGAGGGTTCCCTGGGCGACCGCGAGAAACGGAAATCCGGGGAGGACCAGCGCATCCACCTGCCGACGACCACCCTTACCAACAAGCGCGCCAGCGGCGGATTCGCCTGGGCGGTCATCGACGAGAGCGCGAAGGCGCGCCTCGACCTTTATGAAGAGGAGCCTCTGGCCAAACATTCGGCCCTCGCCCGCGCCGGCACCCCTCCCGTGGACGGTGTGCTCGCGCTGGACGGATTGGATGGGCTGAAAGCCGACAAAAAAACCTCTCCGCGCCTGATTACCATGCGCAACGCCGAACTTCACGACGGCGCCGAACCGGAAGTCCTGCGAACCTACAGTCCGGACATCACCGTCCAATCCTCGTCGCTCATGACCGATGTCGTCTCGGGCGGCCTGAAACGCGACCTCAGCCTGTGGTTCAGCAAGGGACTCTCCAGCGCTGAGAAGACCGGCAGGCTCTACGCCGGATCGAAGGTGGTGGCCGCGAACTACCCTGCTGATCCGCCGATGTCGCTTCTGGAAACCTATCACCAGTATTACAAGAACTTCGGCCGCCGTGCCGGACTCGCCACACCGAGACCGGACGGAGTGGCTGCGAAAGTCCCCGCCCGCTACCTGCCCATCCGTGGCGACCTTCCGAATCCGGCCGTGCCCACGGAACCCGTGATGGTTCCCACCGTGCTCCGCGTGGATGTGATTTTTTCCCTCGTCTCCCGCGATGCGCACGGCGGACGGGTGGAGGCCAACCTGAAGGGTGCCGGACGTCCCTACATGCTGCACCTGCTCTATCTGCCGGTGGTCACGCTGCACAATCCCTACAACGTGCCGCTCGCCGTCGAGGGTATGAAGATCACCTTCAAGAACATTCCCATCGGCTTCCAGTTCCTGGTGGACGGCCAGCCCGTCACCACATCGATGGTTCCGCTCAACCAGCTTTACTCGAATTCCGAAGGCGGGCCGGGCGCCACCAAGGATTTCAGTTGCACCCTGAGCAGCGTGATCAGCACCTCATCCAGTTCCACTCCCTTCGAACTCAAGCCGGGGCAAACCAAAATCTTCGGCACCCCCAAGGTCAGCCCGGAATGGACCTGGGCCAACGAACAACCCGGTGTGGGAGTTGATGGCACCGCGCTATTCGACTGGCGCAACAACCAGACTTCCGACTTCAGCCTCGCCCCCAAGCTCATGACCGACCCGAAATCCGGCGCCGGATTTGATATCGACTGGCTCGCCCCGCGTCCCCTGCAAACCGATGTCGGCAGGGCCTGCGGTGTCGGCGAGGGCATCGTCGCCTTGCGCGGCACGGAACGGATCGGAGTGAACTTCGGCCCCTTCGCCCCACCGGCCGGAAACGGTTCCTTCAACGTGAACATCCAGCTCAGGCAGGGCGGCGGGCTGATGGACGCCGGCGCCTTCTCGGTGCGCTACGGAGACGCCACCCGGCTGAAAGCGATCTTCGAAAAGGGCACATCCCTCCGCTATCCGACGGTCCGCAGCTTCCCCGAAACCTTTCCCCGGGCGCCTCTGGACAGGCCCTTCACCGTGGCGGAAATCTACGAGGCGAACAGCACGAAAATCAAAGAATATCTCAGGCCCCGGCCCTTTGTCATCTTCAGCCTGGGCTCCCGCACGACCAAGGAGTCCTTCCTGCCCACCCGCATCATCGCCGACGAAAATCCGACCATGAATGTCGCGAAAATCGATCTCTCAAGCGACAGGGCCGATCCCCAGGGCGGAGCGCCTTTGGAAATGGTCATGATGCCCATCCGCAATGGCAACGCCGCCATCGAGGACATACGGGACACCGAGGAGGCCTTCGCCTTCGGCGGCAACGGCACCTTGCACGGCACCCAGCGGGCGACGATCTACGAGCTTCCGCGGATGGGGCTCCAGTCGCTCGCGCAGTTCCGCCACGCCAACCTCGCCGGCTCCGGTTTCATGCCCATGACCACTTACACGGCCGGCGAATCCCTCGCCCATCCGCTCATCGGCACGGAAACCACCACCGGCACCTGGACGGACCGCAGTGTGATGCTCGACCACACCTGGCATGCCAACGAGGCGCTCTGGGACCGCTACTTCCTCTCCAGCATCGCCGACCAACCCGCGCTCTCGTTTTCCAAGGCCGCCACCTTCAGGGAAGTGATGTCGGATTTCTTCGCGGACACCTCCCGCCTGCCCAATCAGCGCATGAGGCCCTACAATCCGGGTTCGTCGAAGGTGCCTCCCTCCCTCGACACATCGTCCGCCCAGCATGACGAGATCGCCGCATGGCTGATGCTTGAAGGCGGATTCAACGTCAACAGCGTCTCCGAGGACGCCTGGATCGCGGTGCTCTCCGCACTTCGCGAAAGCGAAATCGAGACCAACGCGGGCCTCGAGGGCAAGCAGACGGGGCGCACCCCGCTGCCCCGGGTGCGCAGACCCACGGACCTCAATATCGACAAGCTGGCCATCAACAGCCGCGTGACCCGCTGGGAAGGTTTCCGCTCCCTGAGCGATGCCGACATCCGCCTGCTCGCGAAGGAACTCATCCGGGAGATCCGCAATCGCGGCCCCTTCCTCTCGCTGGCGGATTTCGTCAACCGCCGCATCGGTCCCGACAATGACGAGACCAACATCAAGGGAGCCGTCCAGGCCGCGCTGGACCAGATCAATGTGAATCAGCAGGCCTACTTCGACGGCATCGAACTCGGCGCCGCCCAGTTGGGGAATCACGGATACAAGTCGGTAAGGGCGGGTTCCGGAAACAATGCCGCCGCGGCCCCCGGCGCGATCACCCAGGGCGATGTGCTCACCCCCCTCGGCTCCAGGATCACCGTGCGCGCGGACACCTTCCGCATCCGCGCCTATGGCGAGGCCCGGGATTCCTCCGGCAACCAGGTGACCGCCAGGGCCTGGTGCGAGGCGATTGTCCAGAGGGTGCCGGCCTACGTCGATCCCGCGGACGACCCTTCGGTCCGGCTGCCGATCCCCACCGACGCCGCTTCCGGCACCGCCAACCAGCGCTTCGGCAGGCGCTTCCATATCACGGGTTTCCGCTGGCTGGATCCGTCCGAAGTCTGATTCTCTCCCGCCGTTCGGCTTTTCCCCATCCCATATCTCCGAATGAACCGATCCATCAGCAGCCTCATCCGGTATTGTTCGATTCCGGTCGCCCTGCTTGTCTCGAACGCGGCCGCTCTCGCGCAAAACGGCGGAACGGAAGTCACGTTCCGGATACTCTGCTTCGAACATCGCAATGATATCACTTCCGTTCTCGCGCCGGGTAACGATGCGCAAAGGATCGAGGTTCCGCTCTACACCAACGAGTTTTCCGACCAGATGAAGGCCCGCTTCATCGGCGGAAAGGCTTCGTTTTACATCGAGGAAACCGGCGCGGACGGGAAACCGGCGCGCAAGGTGGTGGCCGAGGGCAAGCTCGCCGCCGGCAACCGCCAGGCCTTCGTTCTCATCCCCACCGATGGGGAAAAAGGCCCCACCTATCGCGTGGTTGCCTTTGACGACCGCGAGGAGTCCTTCCCCATGGGCGCCACCCGCGTGATCAACCTCGCGCCCTTTCCCATCCGGCTGAATCTGGCGGGCGCGGACATGGAGCCCATCAAACCCGGCGGTCTCGGCCTGTTCCCGATGGTCCGCAAGGTGGACGAGTGGAACATGTACAGCGCCCGCATCGACTTCGAGGTCCAGCCGGAGCAGTGGGTCGCCGTCGCCACCCAGTCATGGAAGTCCAGCGATGGAAAACGGGACTGGGTGGTCACCCGCTTCGATCAAGCCACCCGCCAGCCGGCCATCCGTCTCTATCAGGACATCCCGCCGTGGAGGAAAAAGGTGCTGCCGGTCGGTGGCGGCTGACGGGATAAGGTCCCGATTTCCGGGTTCCGTAACCTGATCCGCGTTGTTTCGCTCCGCCCGGCCGTTGGCTTGCACGCGCGGCGGCTTCCGCGCCGGAATGACATCGCCCCATCCGGGGCGTCCATGGAAATCGGGACGGACGAATTTCACTGGATGTTGTCAGCATTTGCCGTATTCCGGTACCGAGAATGCGCAGAGTATGAACGCCGTCCCCCAGCACCATCCGCTGGATTCCCGCCGCGAGGCGGAAATCGCCATTGGCATTTCCTCGTTGAGGCTCCCTTTGCGCGGATATCTGCACACACTCATTCCCGACCAGGGGGCATGTGACGATTTGGTTCAGGAAACACTGCTGTTTCTCTGGGAACGGAGGGAGAGTGCCGACGAATCGACTCCAATCAGGGCATGGGCATTCAAGGTGGCGTGGTTCAAGGCCATGGCCTGGCATCGTGACCACCGGCGCGACAAGCTGGTGTATTTCTCCGACGATGTGCTCCAGCAGATCGCTCCGGTGGCGGAAACGATAAGCCACACCGCCGAAAACCGTCTTGACGCCCTGCGCCAATGCCTCGCCGGTCTGCCCAAGGAGGAGTTGGAACTGCTCCGGCTCAAATACGTGGATCGCGGTTCGCTTGCCGGCCATGCCGGTGTCCGGGGCTGGAAACCGAACCGTGTCCAGAAAACCCTTTCGCGCCTGCGCCTCGCCTTGCGCCACTGCATCCAATCCCGCCTCAATTCGGAACCATGAATACCCCCACGCCAGAATTGCGGGAACTGTTGGACCGTTTGATCGGCGAGGGCGGTCTGAGCCGTTCCGAGATGGGTCGCCTCGAGGAGCTGATGGCCGATCCGGAGGTCATGTCATACTGCTGCGAAATCCTGCTTCATGAGTCGCTCATGCCCGAGGCGCTGGCGACGATGGAAACGGCACTGGCCAAGGTCCATGGCGACGCGTCCACCGCCCGGAAAGGCTTTCTCCGGCGAACCACCCGCCTGCTGCCGGTCGCGGCGGCGGCCGCCATCGCGTTCGTCGCGGGTCTGCGGTTCGCGGACAAAACGCCACCGCCGCCGGCCATGGCGAACGCGCCGTCCACCAACCCCGCGCCGAAACCGGATGCGAGAGTCACCGGCATGATGGGCGTGGTCTGGGACGACGGGACCGCACCCGCGTTCAACGACGGTTCGGTGAGCGCCCAACGGGTTGCCTTCAAATCCGGCCTGGTGGAACTCACCTATGCCAGCGGCGTTCGGCTCACCCTCGAAGGCCCGGCCGATTTCACGGTGTCCGACTCGACTTCCGGGCGCATCGCCACCGGCAAACTTGTGGCCTATGTGCCGAAGGGCGCGGAGGGATTCACCGTGGACTATGGCAACGGCCAGGTCGTTGACCTTGGCACCGAGTTCGCCATGGAACTCGGTGCGAACGGCAAAATGGAACTCGGCGTTTTTGAGGGCGAGGTGGAACTTCACCTGCCCGGTGACGCACCGCTGTTGCTCAACCGCAGCCAGGCGATGGTGCATGATCGCAATGCCGAGGAACCTCTCCGCCCGGTCCCCTTCGATCGCGCCAAATTCGTCCGCGAACTCCCTAACCGTGACTTCCCGTGGTCGATCAAGTCCTCCGAGCCAATCGAACTCGAACTCGAACTCGACGTCAGCCATCTCATTTGGAAATCCGCGGACTACCGCGCCATCTTCAAGTGGATCTCAGGCAAGGACGCGGCGGAAATCCGCAACGTCGAGCTGCGCCGTGACGGCAAGGTGATCGCCGCCGACTCCCGCAACGGCCAGACCGGCGTGCTGCTTCATGTGAAGGACAACCTCTTCGATCTCACGGTCGCGCCCGGAAACTATCAGCCCGGTCGCTGGACCCTCCATGCCACCATCAGCCAGTTGCCGCGAACCGGCGGCATGTCCCGCTACAAAGGTCCCGTGGACAGTTCGGGGATCATGCTCTTCGAGGAAGGCCTGGTGAACCGGGCGGAAAGAGCCGACTTCATCGGTTCCTGGGGTTATGCGTTTGCCGGAGCCCGCTACGTCCGCGAGTTCCATGCGGACGGCACGATCACGGTCAGCAGGAACGGCAGGCGGCTGCCCAAGGCTTTCGCCGGCTGTTCGTGGTGGTTGGACAAGGGCGCCCTTCATGCGGAACTCCCCGGCGGCACCGGCCTCGTGGAGACCCATGTGCTGCGTGATCGGGACACGCTCATTTTCACGAACCGGGACTTTAACAACGCCGCGCGTCTTTCGGGCGGCGAGTGATCCGGACGGGCCGATCGCCCCGTGGCGGGCGGATTCGAAAAAAATGCGGTCAGCATTTGCCATCCAGCGGTACCCAACTGCGAACCTTTTGTTTCGAAGCCGGTTTCCACACATCAACCCCACGACGTTCCGTCATCTAATTCCATGAAGCTCCGAGTTCCGCTCATCCCATTCTTCGCCCTTGCGCTGACCTGCGCCGCACACGGGCAGACCTACACCTGGACCAACGCCACCGGCGGCAACTGGAACACCGCGAGCAACTGGGACACCACCCCGGACGTCCCGGTCTTCGGCGCGGATGTGGTGGTGGATTTCTCCACCCTCAACATCACCGCAAACCGGACTCTCAATCTCGGAAGCACCGGCAAGATCATCGGGAAAATCATTTTCGGCGATACGGTCCCCGGCCAACAGTGGGATATTGTCGCCATGAACGGCCCGCTCAGGTTCGAGACCACCACCGGCAAGCCGGAAATCGAGACCGTCAACACGACATCCGTCATCACCGTCCAAATCACCGGCACCCAGGGCTTCGGGAAAACCGGGCCGGGCATCCTGCGGCTGAACAACACGGCGAATCCCATCACCGGGGAAATCCTCGTCAGCGAAGGCGCGCTCCAAATCCGCGACGGATCGGTCAACAACCCCACCGTCTTCGCCGCAGCGACCATGGATGACCGTTCGCTGCGGATCACCGGCACCGGCATTGTCGATCTGTTCCGCCTGGGCGCCGGCGCCAACGCGGCCGTCACCTGGACGCTGCCCGGCATCACTCTGGAAAATGGCGGCATGCTGCGTTTCCGCAACAACAACGGCAACACCATCACCCACTCGCTGTCCGCCGCCCTCACCATCGGCAGCGGCGGCGGGGAGATCGCCAGCACCGGTGCCGACGTCAACGGCATCCAAAACGCGATCCTCAACGGCGCCTTGTCCGGTTCCGGCGCGCTCCATTACCGGGCCGCCAATGGCGGAACCGCCACCCGCAGCCTTTCCGTCACCAGCGCGGACAATGATTTCAGCGGAAACTGGACGGTTTCCCGCTCCTCCGGGACCGGCACCGCCCTTCTCAGCGCGGACGCGGCCAACGCGCTCGGCACCGGCACCGTCGCGCTCAACACCCGCGCCACCCTGCAAACCAATGCCAGCGGAGGTCTCGACAGCCTGTCCGGAGTGACGCTCAACGAGTCCACCTCCACGCTCGATCTGGCCAACCGGTCCTGGCACAACCCTGCGGCTTCCCTGACCGTCAACGACGGTGTCGTCCAGGTCGGCGGCGGCCTGCTGTCCGTCGGCACCATCACCGCGAGCGGCGGCGAGATCCGTATCACGGCGGAGGGTGATTCCACCGCCCCGGTGGTCACCGCCGGGAACGCGGACTTGGGCGGAAGCACCTTGTCCGTGACACTTGGTGGTTCTCCGGCTGGCGGACCATTCGAACTCGTGCGCTACGGCGGCTCGCTCGTCCAGCCGCCCGCCGTCGTCGTGAGCGGTGATTCCGGCCGCCTCACCGCCACCGTGGACAACGGAAGCGGCGACGACGACAGCATCACCCTCTCCTTCACCGGCTCCGTGGCCGATCTGGTGTGGACCGGGGAGCACTCCAACGTCTGGGACAACAACGGCACCGCGAACTTCCTCAACGGAGCGGAGGAGGATGTGTTCCGTTCCTTCGACAACGTGCTTTTCGACGATTCGTCCGATGTCACCACCCTCTCCCTGCCGGGTGTCCTCAACGCGGGCTCCGTCACCTTCAACCACAGCTCCGCCGATTACACGCTCAACGGCGCGGGCGGCATCGCCGGTCCCGCCGCTCTGGTCAAATCGGGCGGCGGCACGCTCACCCTCAACACTCCGAACACGTTCCACGGACCCGTCACCGTCAACGGCGGCAAGCTCGTGCTCGGAAACGCGGCGGCCCTCGGTGCGGCGGGAGAAAAAACGGTGACCATCCAGCCCGGAGCGCAACTCGATTTCAACGGCACGGCCCCCGGAACCTCGCGCGATCACTTCTACAAAATCGAAGGCGCTGGAGACGGCTCCGGCGCGCTGGTCAACAGCTCCGCCACCGGCATCAACCAGAACTCCGGCGTGCTCCGGCTTGAACTCCTCGGAGACGCCTCGGTGGGCGGAACCGGCCGCTTCGACATCGGACGGACCGGTGATCCCTCCGGCGGCATCATCGGCAACGGCCACAAGCTCACCAAGACCGGAAGCAATTCCATCTTCCTGCACGGTCCGGCGGAAGACGTGGAAATCCTCGTCGCTCAGGGCACTCTCGGCGTTCAGGACAGCGGACTCGCCCTCGGCGGAGCCACCGGCAGCGTCACCGTCAATGGCGGAGCCTCGCTGCTCGTGCAGGACGGCCTGGAAATCGCCACTCCGCTCCGGCTGGCCGGAGATTCCCTGCTCTCCACCGCAGGCAGCGGCACCGCCGACTGGTCCGGGCCGGTCACCCTGGCCGGAAACGCGGACCTCAGCCTGTCCGGCACGTCTCTTGTCATCTCCGCCCCCGTTGGCGAGGATGGCGGTTCCTTCGAGCTTCGCAAGGGAGGCGGAAATTTGCTCACGCTTTCCGGTGACAACAGCCACAGCGGCGGCACCCGGATCCTCGCCGGCCAGGTCACCGCCAGCTCGGACACCGCCTTCGGCACCGGCACGGTCACCGCGGAGCGTGACGACTCCGGCGGGGCCGCGCTCCGGGTCAATCTTTCGGATGTCACGCTCGACAACGATTTCGTGCTGAACAGCAACGCCCCCACCGTCGTGCGCGGTGTCATCAGCACGGCGGCGGGCAACACTCTCAGCGTGCTCAACGGCGACATCACGCTCGCCAGGTTCCCGTCCAACGGAGGCACCTTCAGCGCCTTCGACGGAGGCACCCTCCGCATCCTCGGCGCCATCTGGAGCACCAACGGCATCAACCCGAACGCCCGCTCCGGCATCATCGAAATCGGTGGCGGCCAAGGAAATTACGCGGTCTTCGCCCACGGCGAGGGCACACTCCGCCTGGTCTCGGAAAACGGCATCGTCCCCACCGCGCGGTTGTTGTCCGCTATCAACGGTGCCTCCACCTTCGACCTGAACGGCTTCAGCCAGACGCTCGCAGGCCTGAGCCGGCAGACGGCAAACACCTCCACCGTCACCAACAGTTCGATCGAACCTGCCGTTCTCACCATCAACTCGACCACCGCCACCACCTTCGGCGGCATCGTCTCCGATGGTTTCGGCGGCGTTTCCATCGTCAAGTCCGGCCCCGAAAGCTGGACGCTCACCGGCAACAACACCTACACCGGAACAACCACCGTTTCCCAGGGGACCCTTGCCATCGACGGCAACCAGATGGGTGCCATCGGGGAACTCGTCGTGAGCGATACGGCAACGCTCGCAGGCAGCGGCTCGCTGGGTGGCCAAATCACGGCGAACGAAGGCGCGACTCTCGCCCCCGGGGGCGCGACGACCGGGACTTTGACGGCCGTTTCCCCGGTCCATCTGCAAACGGGCAGCAAACTTCGCATTGGGATCGACAGCGGGGCGGCGATGTCTTCGAACCTGTTCACATATGACCTTGTCGCCCTCGAATCCGGAGTCGCTCTCGAAACGGATGACATCGCGACAAGCCCGGCGCCGCTTCCCATAGGCACCGAGCTGGTTCTGATTGATTACGGATCCCCGGGTCTGCTCCAAGGCACCTTCGACGGCCTGCCTGAGGGGGCCCCCCTGACGATCGGCATCAATGGATTTACCATCCAATACGATAACGACTATCGGGTCACGCTGACCGCCACCGGCGTCGAGGATCCCTATCTGGCCTGGGCCGCGAACCCCGCCTTTGGCTTGACCGCCGGAGTGAACGATGGCTTTACCCAGGATGCCGATGGCGACGGACTGGCCAACGGGCTGGAATGGATCCTCGGCGGGAACCCCTCGCAGCAGGACGCCGCTTCCCTGGTCACCACCACCCGCCCGCCCGCTGGCGGACTCACCCTCACCTTCACCCGCGATCCGGATTCCATCTCCTTCGCCGATCTCGCGGTGGAATATGACGGGGATCTCGCCGCCCCCTGGACCTCCGTCCCCATCGGCGCGGCGGACAGCGGCCCGGACGCCAACGGCGTGACCGTGGACATCGATGACAGCGGCAGCCCGCACCAGGTCACCGTGACCATCCCCGCCACCAACGAGCAATCCGGCAGGCTCTTCTCCCGCCTCGCCACCAGCCGGAAGTGATTCCTCCCAAATCCAATCCCCTTCGCATCCCGAATCCATGAAACACAAAGTCCTGATCCTTCCGTTTCTCGCCCTTGCCCTGTCCCACGCCGCCCAAGGCCAGACCTACACATGGACCAACGCTGGTGCCAACTCTGCCAACGCCTCAGGCAATTGGAACACCGCCGGCAATTGGGATACGGCTCCGGTCTGGGATTCCGATATCACGGTGGATTTCTCTACCCTCGACATCACCGCAAACCGGTCTCTCAGTCTAGGCAGCACCGGCAAAATCGTCGGGAAGATCAAGTTCGGAGACACCACGCCTTCCAACCAATGGGACATCGTCGCCGGAAACGGACCGCTCACACTCTCCACCACCACCGGCCAGCCGGTGATCGAAACGGTCACGACAGCCGTCATCACCGTCGGTCTGGGCGGCACCCAAGGCTTCGAGAAAACCGGAGCAGGCATCCTGCGGCTGAACAACACGGCGAATCCCATCACCGGAGAAATCCTCGTCAGCGAAGGCACGCTCCAAATCCGGGATGGCACCACCAACACACCCGTGGTTTTCGCGGCGGCCACCATGGATGAGCGTTCGATCCGGATCACCGGAGGCGGCATCGTGGATCTCTGGCGCGTCAATGCCGGCGGCACACAGAATGTCACTTGGTCGCTGCCAGCCATCACGCTTGAAAATGCAGGCACTCTGCGCTTTCGCACCAACAACGACGCAACCTACAACCATTCGCTGAACGCGGCCATCTCCGTCGGAACCGGCGGTGGTTTGCTCCTCAATGCAGGCGGCGGTGGCGTGCAAAGCATCGCCCTTGGCGGTGCCTTGTCGGGCAGCGGCGCCCTCGAATACCAGGCAAACTCCGGCACCACCCGCCGTCTCACCGTTTCCTCCGCCGACAACGACTTCAGCGGGAACTGGACGGTTTCCCACTCCGGCACCGGCACCGCCCTTCTCCGTGCGGACGCGGCCAACGCGCTCGGCACGGGCAGCGTCGCGCTCGAAGCCCGCGCCACGCTCGAAAACAACGCCGCCGGCGGACTCGACAGCCTCTCCGGAGTGACGCTGAAGGAGTCCACTTCCACGCTTTCCCTCGGCGCGAATCTCTGGACCAACACGAACGCCACTCTCACCGCCGAAAACGGCACGATCCAGTTGGGCGGCGGCGCGAGCAGCATCGGCACCTTCGTGCTCGACAGCCCTGGCACCGTCACGCTCGACGCCGACACCGGCGGATCATTGGCCGCGACCAGCTTCGACATCCGCCAAGGCACACTCGCCGGCACGGGCTCCCTGACCGGAGCGGGCGGGCTGACCAAATCCACCACCGGCACCGCCACACTTGCCGGCAGCCATACCTATAGTGGCGATACCTTGGTTTCGGCGGGCACCCTGCTGGTCAACGGTTCGCTCGGCGAAACCGATGTCACGGTTGCCGCGGACGCCACCATCGGCGGCGCGGGCAGCTTCGGCGGCTCACTGCACTTCGCCACCGGCTCGAACCTGTTGTTCAGCCTCACCGACACACTCACCGTAACCGGCGCCTCGGTCACTTTCGGAGGTTTTGGCATCGCCAACCTGATCGGTTTCGATGCGAATGTGCCTGACGCCATTTACACGCTCATCGACGGCAGCGCCGGCTTCAACCTCGCCAATGTCGATAACCTGGGCTTCGAAAACGCCGCACCTCTCGGCGGTGGCCGCTTCGCCTACTTCGAGCCCGGCAGCCTCCAACTGGTCGTCATCCCCGAGCCGGGAGCGGCCCTGTTAGGCGGCCTTGGCCTGCTTGCACTGCTTCGCCGCCGCCGCTGAGCCGTTTTCCCGCAAACCCGGTTGCCGTCGTTCATGGAGCCCGCTTCCGGGTTTCCGGGGCGATCACGCCCACACGCATCCCATGAACCACACTTCAGGAAATCCCTTCCACGCCGCCATCTTTTGTCTCTGGTGTACCGCTGTCTTCGCATTCGCCCAGACGCCGCCCGCCATGTTCACGCAGGTCATTAGCACCGCCAATGCCTCGGTGACGGTGGATTTCGTGTTGCGTCCGATCCGCGGTTCCAACTTCGGCGTGATCGTCCAGCAGGCGGACGGAAGTTATGCGAATCATGTGGCGGATGTTCCCCGCACCTATCTGGGCACGGTGCGCGAGCGGCCCGGAGCTGTGGCGGGCGGTCTGCTCCGCGCCAATGGCACGCTCTGGGCGCATATCAGTTTCGAGACCGGCGCCGCGTGGACGACCAAGGGCGGAGTGGCCGTAGCAATGGCAACCGGCGGCTCCTCGCCATTGTGGACGAATCAGGTGACCGGAGCAGGCGGGGCCGGTACCAATGTATACGCCGTGGAAGTCGGGATCGACGCCACCTACAGCCACTTCCTCGCTTGCGGAAGCACCCCGGAAGGCGTGCTGGACAGCGCGGAGTTTTCCCTCATGGCCATCAATCTGCCGTATCTGCGCGATGCCGGCATCGAAAACCGGCTCGGCAAACTCGTCGTGCGCGCCCATCAGTCGCGCGATCCCTATCAGCCGGATGGCAGCGACAAAAGCCTGCTGCTCCAGCGGGTCCGGGCGCTCTGGACCCAGGGAAACCCGATGGGTACCACGCATCACCTGGCCTCGTTGATCCACAGCGGGCTGAACGGCGGGCTGGCATACAACAACGGGAGCGGCGTGATCGGAACCTCGCTGGCTTATTCGGTTTCGGATTCCGACAACGGCGATTTCTGGAGAGTTTTCCGGCATGAGGCAGGCCATAACTGGGGCTGCGGCCATACCGAGGGCGGCGGCAGAACGGAAGGGGCCACCATCATGAGCGGCGACAACGCGCTGTCGCGGCTTTCCAGCGCCGATCTCGTCAAGATCACCAACCACCGCGCAACGCGAACCGGCCTCCAGAATCTCGGACCCTATCCATTGCCGCTGCCGCCCCGCGCCAATCTGGACACCGCGTATTTCCTGCGTAACAGCCCGGTGACGATGGATGTCCTTGCCAATGACTCGGACATGAACGGCGAAGCGTTGACCCTGCTCACCTCCAACATCACCACCACGCTCGGCGGCTCCGTCACCCGTCTGGAAGGCGCCGGGCCGGAAGGACGGGATGTGTTGCAATACACGCCCCCGCCGGCGCTCGGCTCGGGTACCGATTGGTTCCGCTACCGCATCGAGGACTCCTCGGGCATGATGTCGGAGGGATTCGCCGTGGTCCGCCCGCGCGCCATGGGACTGTCGCTCGCCGACCACTGGCGGCTGGATGACGGCACCGGAGACTTGGCGGTCAATCAGGTTCGCGCCAGCCACAACGGCGCCCGGCAAAATGGCGTGCTGTCCGAACAACCCGGAGCCACGCCCGTGACCCGCACCGGAATGGATTTCGACGGCGTGGATGACCGGGTGCGGATTCCCGCGCCAACCTACAACACGGCTAACCTCACCATGACCGCATGGATCAGGCGGGATGGAAATCAGAACACCTGGGCGCCGGTTGTTTTCTCACGGAGCTTCGCCACCGCCGCGGGGATCGGTTTCGGCTCGAACAACGAGCTGCGTTACCACTGGAGCAACATGGGCTACACCTGGCAGCCGTCTCCGGCGCTCGTCCCGCCGGACAATGAATGGTGCCTCGTGGCGTTGAGCGTCAGCCCCACGGGCGCGGAATTGTTCCTCCGCAGTTCAGAGGGGCTGCAAAGCGCGCGCAACGCCGTGACGCACATTCCCGAGCCTTTCATCGCGGCGATGTATCTGGGCCATGACACCGGAGGAAGCAGCCGCTATTTCAAGGGGGGGATGGATGACGTCCGGATTTACAGAAACACGCTGACCGGGGCGGACATCGAATCGCTCTATCAGCAAGCCGTGAACCCTCCCTCACTGGCCCTGACGGAACCGGAGGCCGGAGCCACGGTGCCCGGTCTGAACATTCCCGTCGCGGCCTCGGTCGGTTCTTCGGGCGAGCTGGTGGATCGCGTGGATTTCATGGAAGACGGGAGCGTTCTCGCCACGGATTCCTCCGCGCCCTACGAGACCGCCATCCCGTTGTGGGAGGCGGGTGAGCGCACACTCATGGCCCGGGCCATTTTCGGCGATTGGGGCTATCAGATCGATTCCGCGCCGGTCTCCCTGATGGTGCTGCCGCCGCATCCGCCGGTCGTCAGCGTCACGGCCTCGCCGCCCGCATCCAAGTGGGGGCCGACGCCGGGCGTCTTCACCTTCACCAGGGACCACGGCTACGGGGAGGTCACGGTTTCGTTCGTCCTTTCCGGCAACGCCGTCGCGGGAACGGATTACGAATCGCTTCCCGTTAGCATCACGTTTGAAGAGGGACAGTTGACCCAAACTCTGGAGGTAATGCCGATCGCCGCCGGACCGGACGCCGCCCACGAGGAACTCACGCTCACTCTGGAACCCGGCTCCGGCTACGGCATTGGCACATCCACCGCGGCGACGCTGACGATTGGCGACCACGCGACTTACACCTGGACGCAGAATGGCGGTGGTAGCTGGAACACCGCGGGAAATTGGGACTCCAATCCGAACGCGCCGATCTTCGGCCCCGATGTGGTGGTGGATTTTTCCCAGATCAATATCACCGCGAACCGCGATCTAAACCTTGGCAGTGCGGGGAAGATCGTCGGCAGAATCATTTTCGGAGACAAAACCACTCCCTCCAACCATTGGAACATCATCGCGCAGAATGGACCGCTCACGCTGCAAAGCACCATCGGCCAGCCGATCATCGAAACGAAGGACTGGCAGTCCATCATCACCGTCAGACTGGCGGGTGCCCAAGGCTTCGAGAAAACCGGAGCCAATATGCTGCGGCTCGACAACACGGATAACCCCATCACCGGAGAGATTCTCGTCAGTCAGGGAATCCTGCAAATCCGCAACGGCTCGGTCAATGGTCCGGTGGTTTTCACTGGCGCGACGATGAACCAGCGCTCGCTGCGGATCACCGGGCCGGGCATTCTCGATCTGCCGCGCCTCGATGCCTCGGGCTCCCAGAACATCACCTGGTCGCTGCCCGCCATCACACTGGAAAACGCCGGCACGCTGAGATTCCGTAACAACAACGCGGCCACCTACAATCACTCGATGGCCGCCGCTCTCACCGTCGGCACCGGCGGCGGCAGCCTCCTCAACAACGGCGGCTCCGGCGTGCAGAACATCACCCTGGGCGGTGCCTTGTCCGGCAGCGGTGCCTTGGCTTATCTGGCCGGAAGCGGCGCCACCCGCCAGATCAACATCTCCGGTTCCAACAACACGTTCAGCGGCGATTGGTCGGTCGCCCACACGGGCGGCGGCACCGCCATCCTTCGTGCGGGAGCCTCCAATGCCCTCGGCACCGGCACCGTCACGGTGGGCGGCTCCGGACAATTGCTGAACGAGCACGCCACGGGATTGGACTCATTGTCCGGGGTGGCGCTCAACGGCACGGACGCCACGCTCAAGCTCAACCAGCCATGGAACAATTCCGCCGCTTATCTCACCATGAACAGCGGCACGTCGGTCGTGGAGGTGGGCGATGCGGCATCCGTGATCGGCAATCTTTCCGGTGATGCCTCCGCCACCCTTCGAGGCACCGGAGAGGCTTCCGCGCTGACGGTCAACCAGACGATTCACCAAGGGTTCGCGGGCGCGATCGGTCCGGACCTCCACCTGATCAAATCCGGCCCGGCAAGGCTGGAGCTGTCCGGCGAACTGGATGCCGGCTTGCGCCTGACGGCGGCTCAGGGAGAACTGGCCCTCAATCGGGAAACGGCGGAGATCGCCGCACTCGTGCAGACGGAAGGGGATTTGTCATTGAATCTCGCGGATGAAACGACGGCTCCGCTGACCGTCAACGGCGACTATACGCATACCGGAGGCGTTCTCCGGGTGGATTTTCCGGATTCCGGGATCGAATTCGGCGCGTCTTATCCGATCATCGCCTATGGCGGCTCGCTGACGGGGCAGCCTCCGGTGGAGTTCACCGGGCCCGTATCGGCTGTCGTGGACTACGGCAGTGGTAGTAATTCCGCCATCACGGTGACTTTCCTCGCAGGAATGGAGCTGATCGTGGAAGCCTCGCCCCCCGAAGGCGGCGAGGTATCCGGGAGCGGATTTTACGCGGAAGGCGGGGAAGCGGCGATCACCGCGACGCCCGCGCCCGGCTGGCGTTTCGCGGGTTGGGAGGGCGAAGGGCTTGGCGACCCGGACGATCCCGCCGGTTTCGTCATCATGGATGAACCGAAAACCGTCACCGCCCGTTTCATCACGGCCTTCCAGTCATGGGTGAAGGAGCATGACCTTGAGGACGATGATGCGCTGCCCACCGCCGATCCGGATGGCGATGGTCTCATCAACGGACAGGAATGGATTCTCGGCGGCGATCCTTCCCAACAGGATGCCGCCTCTCTGGTCTCCACCACCCGCCCGCCCGGAAGCGGGCTCACTCTGAATTTCACCCGCGAGCCGGACTCCATCCCCTTCGCCGATCTGGCGGTGGAATACAGTAACGATCTTGAGAACTGGAATTCCGTTCCCATCGGCGTGTCGGGCGGCGGTCCGGACGAAAACGGCGTGACCGTCGGGATCGACGACAGCGGCAGCCCGCATCAGGTCACCGTCACCATTCCGGCCACCAACGAGCAATCCGGCAGGCTCTTCTCCCGCCTCGCCGTACAACCGAAATGATCCATCCCGAGTCCAATCCCCATAACCACAACCCATAAGCAATGATCATAATCCAATGAAAAAACAATCCATCATCATTCTGGTGGCGGCATCGCTCCTGCTCGCGGGCAATGCGTCGGCGGCGGTTCTGCTTGCCACCGACTTCACCGGAGTGTCCCGGAATAACACCACTAACACCGCCTCCAACATCACTTGGACGACCAACGGCCTCACCCTGGCCAGCCCCGACCTCGTCTTCAGCCACGGGTTTATCAACACCGGGGGCAACGCTCCGGACAACAACATTCGGGTGAACCGCAACGTCGAAACCGCCGGCCCTTGGAGCACCAGTTTCACCATCACCCCCGCCGTTGCACTCGAACTTGATAATTTCACCTTATTCTACCGCGCAATCAACGTGAATGGATTCAATCAACTGAATGTGAAAGACGCCAATGTCGCTCTCAATGTATATCAAGGGGCGGACGTGACTGGCACGCTGCTCGGTACCTTCAGCGACATCGTAGTGGATCCGGGTGGTCCCAACTCCAACAATGCGGGGAGTGGCGACACGGCGGACATCGACCTCTCCTCGCTTGCCGCCTTGACCATCGGACAAGCATACACCTTCGAGTTGACGACCTCCAGTCACACCACAACCGGAGGCAACAACTGGGCGATCGACAATCTGACGCTCAATGGCATCCCCGAACCCTCAGCCGCGCTGCTCGGCGGACTCGGATTTCTCTTCCTGCTGCGCCGGCGTCAGCGCTGAGGCCATTTGTTCCCTCACATTCTTTTCGGAACGCAATCGCCATGGTTGATCACTTCACGAAAAAAAGCCGCTCTCCGGCATCCCGCGGATGGCTCGCTCTTCCGGTCATCGGTGGCCTGCTGCTGGCTGCGGGCCACGCTTCCGCCCAGACGCCGCCCGCCATGTTCACGCATGTCGTCAGCACCGCCAATGACTCGGTGACGGTGGATTTCGTGTTGCGCCCGATCCGCAGTTCCAACTTCGGCGTCATCATCCAGCAGGCGGATGGAAGTTATGCGAATCATGCCGCGGATGTGCCCCGCACCTATCTGGGCACGGTGCGCGAGCGACCGGGCGCGCTGGCCGCCGGCCTGTTGCGCGCCAACGGCACGGTCTGGGCGCGCGTCAGTTTCGAGAATGGCGGGACCTGGATCTCCAGGGGCGGGGTGGCCACCTCCAACGGCTATCATCCCACGCCCCAGTGGCCCACTTTGGTATTGGGCGAAGGCGGGGCGGGAACCAATGTGTTTGGCGTCGAGGTGGGCATTGACGCCACCTACAGGCACTACGCCGCCAGCGGGGGAACGGTGGAGGGGGTGCTGGACGGGGCGGAGTTCTCCATCATGTCCGGCAACCTGCCGTATTTGCGCGACGCCGGCATCGAGCATCGGCTCGGGAAACTGGTCGTGCGGGCCAGTCAGGATCAGGATCCCTATGTGCCGGACGGCACCAATGTGAGCCGGTTGCTGGAACGGGTCCGGGCCATTTGGAACAACCAGCCCGAGGTGATCGGCTCCACGCACCGGCAGGCCTCGGTGATTCACAGCGGGCTGAACGGGGGGCTGGCCTACGTCGGCACGATCGGCACCATCGCCCGCTATGCGGTCTGTGATTCCGACAACGGCGATTTCTCGCTCGTTTGGCGGCATGAGGTGGGTCACAACTGGAGCAGCAACCATTTCGAGGGTGGCGGCCGGCCGGAGGGCTCCACCATCATGTCCGGCAATTCGTTGTCGCGGTTCTCCAGTTCCGAGCTGGTCAGGATCGTCGCCCACCGCAACTCGCGGGGCGGCCTCCAGAACCTCGGGCCTTACCCGTTGCCGCTGCCGCCCCGCGCCAATCAGGACACCGCGTTTTTCCTGCGGAACACCCCGGTGACGATCGACGTGCTGCGCAACGATTCGGACATGAACGGCGAAGCGTTGAGCCTGCTGACCATCGAGGAAACCACCGCGCTCGGCGGCTCCGTCACCCGTCTGGAGGGAGCCGGGCCGGGAGGGCGGGATGTGCTGCGATACACGCCTCCGCCGGCGCTGGGTTCCGGCACCGACTGGTTCCACTACCGCATCGGGGACTCCTCGGGCATGGAGGCGGTGGGATTTGCCATGGTCCGCCCGCGTGCCATGGGGCTGACGCTCGCCGATCACTGGCGGCTGGATGACGGTGCCGGAACCGCGGCGGTCAATCAGGTGCGCGCCAGCCACAATGGCACCCGGCAGAACGGCGTGCTGCCCGCGCAACCCGGAGCCACTCCCGTGACCCGCACCGGAATGTATTTCGACGGCGCGGATGACCGGGTTTCCATTCCCGCGCCGAATTACAACACGGCGGCGCTCACCATGACCGCCTGGATCAAACGGAATGGAAATCAGAATGACTCGGCGCCGGTGGTTTTTTCACGGCCCTCCTTCTTCACCGCCGCGGGGATCGGCTTCGGCTCGGACAACGGGCTGCGTTATCACTGGAACAACATGGCGCCCACCTGGCAGCCCTCCCCGGCGCTGGTCCCGCCGGACAACGAATGGTGTCTCGTGGCGTTGAGCGTCGGCCCGACAGGCGCGGAATTGTTCCTGCGCGGCCCGGATGGGCTGCAAAGCGCGCGCAACGCCGTGCCGCACTCAGCCGCGTCTTTCAACTCGGCGATGTATCTGGGCCATGACACCGGAGGAAGCAGCCGTCATTTCAAGGGATGGATGGATGACGTGCGGATTTACAGAAACACACTGACCGGGGCGGACATCGAATCGCTCTATCAACAGGCGGTGAATCCGCCGGAACTGACGCTGACCGAACCGGTGGACGGCGCGGTGGTTCCCGGACTGGACATTCCCGTCGCCGCCGCGGTCGCTTCTTCGGGTGAGCTGGTGGATCGCGTGGATTTCGTGGGAGACGGGGTCGTTCTCGCCACGGATTCATCCGCGCCGTACGAGTCCGGCATCCCGTTGTTGGGAGCGGGTGGGCGCGAACTTTTCGCCCGGGCCACCTTCGGCGATTGGGGCTATCAGGTCGATTCCGCGCCCGTCGCCCTGACGGTGCTGCCGCCGCATCCGCCGGTCGTGAGCGTCACCGCCTCGCCTCCCGCGTCCAAATGGGGGCCTACGCCGGGCATCTTCACCTTCACCCGAGATCACGGCTACGGAGAGGTCACGGTTTCGTTCATCCTTTCCGGCAACGCCGTCGCGGGAGTGGATTACGAGCCACTGCCCGTCAGCATCACGTTTGAAGAGGGACAGTTGACCCAAACTCTGGAGGTGATGCCAGTCGCCGCCACGCCGGACGCCGCGCACGAAACGCTCACGCTCACACTGGAACCCGGTTCCGGCTACGGCATCGGCACGTCCGACGCCACGCTGGTGATCGGAGACCACGCGACTTATATCTGGACGCAGAATGCCGGTGGTAGTTGGAACACCGCAGGAAACTGGAACACCAACCCGGACGCGCCGGTTTTCGGACCCGATGTGGTGGTGGATTTTTCCCAGATCAATATCAACGGCAACCGCGATCTGAACCTCGGCAGCACCGGCAAGATCGTCGGGAGAATCATCTTCGGTGATAGAACCACCCCTTCCAACCATTGGGACATCATCGCGCAGAATGGCCCGCTCACGCTGCAAAGCACCATCGGCAAGCCGGTCATCGAGACGAAGGACTGGCAGTCCATCATTTCCGTCAGGCTGGCGGGTACCCAGGGTTTCGAGAAAACCGGACCCACCATGTTGCGGCTGAACAATTCGGATAATCCCATCACCGGAGAAATCCTCGTCAGCGAGGGAGTCCTGCAAATCCGCGACGGCTCGCTAAACGGGCCTACGGTCTTCAGTGGCGGGACGATGAGCCAGCGTTCGCTGCGGATCACCGGGCCGGGCCTTGTCGATCTGCCGCGTCTCGGTGCCTCGGGAAACCCGACCGTCACCTGGTCGCTGCCCGCCATCACACTGGAAAACGCCGGAACCCTGCGCTTCCGCAATAACAACCACTCGTTGGCCGCCGCCCTCACCATCGGCGCCGGTGGCGGCAGGATCATGAACACCGGCGGCAGCGGAGAGCAGAACATCACTCTCAGCGGTGCCTTGTCCGGCGCCGGAGCGTTGGTTTTTTCGGCTGAAAACGGCACCACCCGCCAGATCAGCGTTTCCGGTTCCAACAACACTTTCAGCGGAGACTGGACGGTCTCCCACTCCGATGACGGCACCGCCATCCTCCGGGCGGGAGCCGCCAACGCCCTCGGCGCCGGCAGCGTCACGGTGGGGAGCGGCGGCCAATTGCTGAATTCCACTGTCGCAGGTCTGGATTCGCTGGCCGGAGTGGTGCTCGACGGCACGAACGCCACGCTCAAGCTCGATCAACCTTGGAACAACCCCGCCGCCGGTCTGACCTTGAACGACGAAACGTCGGTGGCGGAAGTGGGAAACACCGCGTCCGTGATTGGCAACCTTTCCGGAGTGCCGTTCGCCACCCTCTGGGGCTCCGGCACGGGCTCGGCGCTGACGGTGAACCAGACAACCAACCAGGAATTCGCCGGTGCCATCGGCCCTGAACTCCATTTGATCAAGGCCGGCCCGGCGGCGTTGACCTTGTCCGGCGTGCTGGACGAAGGCGTGCGGCTGACGGTGGCGCAGGGTGCGGTGGAGCTGGCCATGGAACCGGCGGTGATCACTTCGGTGACGCAGACGGGCGGCACACTGGATTTGAGGCTCGCGGATGAAATCACCCCGGCGTTGACGCTCACCGGCGACTACGCGCATACCGGCGGCGTGCTCCGGGTCGGTTTGCCGGTCGGCGGGTTGGTCACGGGCGAGCCTTATCCCCTGGTGGAGTATGAAGGACTGCTGACGGGCCAGCCGCCGGTGGAATTCGCGGAACCTGTGTCGGCCACGGTGGACTACGGCAGCGGTAGTAATTCCGTCATCACCGTGACGTTTCTCGAGGGAATGGAGTTGAACGTCGAAGCCTCTCCTCCGGAAGGCGGCACGGTGTCGGGAAGCGGATTTTACGAGGCAGGCGCGGAGGCGGCCATCACCGCGACGCCCGCGCCCGGCTGGCGTTTCGCGGGCTGGGAGGGCGAAGGGCTGCTCAACCCGGACGATCCCGCCGGTTCCGTCATCATGGACGAACCGAAAACCGTCACCGCGCATTTCATCACCGACTTCGAGGCATGGGCGCGGAGCCACGATCTGATCGATGACGACGCGCTGCCGCAGTCCGACCCCGATGCCGACGGGATGAGCAACGACCTCGAATTCCGCTTCGGCTTCGATCCGAAGGATCCGGAGTCGCGCCTCAAACTATCTATCAAAACGGCGCCGGACGGCAGCCTCGAGCTAACCATCAACCGCGTGATCACCGAAGGAACCTTCATGATCGAAACCGCGCCATCGCCCGCCGGCCCGTGGGTTGACGGAACTCCGGTGACCGTGACAGCCCCGGAGTGGAATCATACCGTGACGGTTCCCAAAGGCGGAAACTCCGGGTTTTTCCGTCTGCGGTATTCGCTTTGAAATCTTGCCATCCCACACGATCCTGCTTCGCACTCATGTATCCCGCCTTCGTCATCTTCCTGCTCCTTGGCGCGGTCATCGCGTCAGCGCAAACCGTGCTCATCGACTTCGATGACGGCATCCCCGGCAACGGCATCCACGAGGCGTCCGTCCGCAACGGCGGCTTCGAGGAGGGCTCCGCCGGCCAGACATTCTCGCAAACCCCCGCTTGGTCGAGCTACTTCAGCCCGGAGGGCGACTCGTCGTCGCTGACGCTGGGAACCAACGTCAAAACCGGAATCCTGCGCGGACTGGCCGGCGGTTGGTCGGGCACGGGCACCCGGCAGCAGCCGTCGATCACGATCCCCGCATCCGACTGGACGATTTCCGCCGGCGACGTGTTCTCCGTTTCGGCGGACTGGCGCAACGGCGCCGGGTTCAGCGGCCAGCTCGAGGTGATCCTGCATGTCGTCGATGCCGCCGGCAACCCGGTGCTGGATCCGGTAAACGGCGAAGGGGCCGGAGATCGCCTGCTGGGTCGCACCAACGCGCTGGTGACGAGCAATCAATACCAAACCTTCGCCACCACCTCGCATCCGGTGCCGGCGGGCAGCCCGTGGATCGGGCACCGGATCCGGCTCCGCCTGCTCAACACCGGCCCGCGGACCAGCTTCGCGATCATCGACAACGTATCGCTCGCCGCCCGGCCCGCGGAGACTCCTCCCCCGCGCCCGCAGCTCCCCGCCAAGCCGAACATCGTCATCATCTATGGCGATGATGTCGGATTCGGCGATGTCGCGTGTTATGGGTCCGGGATCGTTTCCACACCGCGCATCGACAGTCTGGCCACCGAAGGGATGCGCTTCACCAACGTGCATTCGCCCGCTGCGACCTGCACGCCGAGCCGCTTCTCATTGCTCACCGGCGGGTATGCCTGGCGCACGCCCGGCACCGGAGTCGTCTCGGGCGTGCATCCGCTGCTGGTCCGCCCCGGCTCGGTCACCCTGCCTTCGATGCTGCGCCAGGCCGGCTACGCCACCGCCGTGGTCGGCAAGTGGCATCTCGGGATGGGCGGCAATCCCACCAACTACAACGCGCCGGAAATTGTCCCCGGTCCTCGGGAAATCGGCTTCGATTATTGGTTCGGCATCCCCGCCACCAACGACCGCGTTCCGAGCATCTATATGGAAAACCGGAGCGTCGTGAACTTCGATCCCGCCGATCCGTTGGAGATATCATATACCTCGCAGGTCGGTACCGAGCCGACCGGCGCGTCGCACCCGCACTTGCAGAAATACTTCACCGCCGACACCCAGCACAACGGCACCATCATCAACGGCATTTCCCGTATCGGCTGGATGACCGGCATGAACGCCGCGCGTTTTCGCGACGAGGACCACGCCGACATTTTCGATAACAAATCCGGCGACTTCATCCTCCAGAGCGTGCAGGCGGGCAAGCCGTTTTTCCTGTTTCTCGCCAGCCCGGACGTCCACGTCCCGCGCGCGCCGCACGAGCGTTTCCAGGGCCTGAGCCCGCACGGCTGGCGCGGCGATGCCATGCTGTCGCTCGATTGGTCGGTCGGCGCGCTGTTAGACCGGCTCGACGATCCGAACGGCGACGGCGATCCCTCCGACTCCATCGCCGCAAACACGATCGTGATTTTCGCCAGTGACAACGGCCCGGTGGGCTTCGATGGTTACAACGAATGGCCCGCGGGCAGCGGTGTCGTGCGCGGCACCACGGAATTTCCGGACGGTCACGACTCGAACGGTCCCTACACCGGCGGCAAATACTCGGCGCGCGAGGGCGGCACCCGCGTGCCGTTCCTGATCCGCTGGCCCGGCAAAATCCCGGCCGGAAAAGTCTCCAACGCCCTGTTCTCGCACACCGACTTCATGGCCACCTTCGCCGCGCTCACCGGCCAGACCTTGCCGACCGACGCCGGACCTGACAGCGAGAACGTGTTGGACGCGATGATCGGCCAATCCACCACAGGCCGCAGCGTGCTCGTCACCCAGAACCCGATCGCGATCCGCGAGGGAAACTGGAAACTGCACACTGATAACAACTCGCTCTACAACGTGGCGAGCGACCCGGCCGAATCGACCAACGTGGCTGCCGCCAACGCGGCGATCCGCACCAGCCTCCAGGCGAAGCTCGCCGCCATCGAGGAAACGCCGATGATCTCGACCCTGTCAGGCTGGTGGCCCCTCGACGATGGCACGGGCGGAGCCGCCCGCGATCAATCAGGTCTTCAGCATCACGGATCGCTCGTCGGCACCCCCGCTTGGTTAAGTGAGGATGGCAAGCCCTTCCTCCGCTTCGATGGCGGGAGCACCGATAGCGTGCATGTCGAAGGGTTGCCGGTGATCGAAGGGAGTTTTACCATCGCGCTGTGGGCGCGTTCCGCCACGGCCAGCTTCTCGGGCGAGGGAGCTTTCGCGTCCCGACTCCCCGCCTTCGCGCTGCTGCCGCTCGATGGCTCCAGCGAACTCAAATTCCTCGTCACCACCGCATCCACCACACCAAGGGAACTCACCTTCGACCTCGCCGGAATTGAAGGTTTCGACCTCACCGATTGGCACCACTATGCCGCCAGCTACGACGCGGATGCCGGTACCCTGCGGCTGTTTGTCGATGGAATCGAGCGCGCCTCGGTGGTCCATCCGCCGGAAGCGCCGCAGGCCGTCACCGATACCATGGTTCTCGGTTTCGCCGGTGACTTGTCCGATATCCGCCTGCACCCGCTTGCACTGACTCCGCAGCGGATCGCCAACACCGCTTCAAGCCGCCTCGACGATGCCGACGGCGATGGGATGCTCTCCGACTGGGAACACCGCAACGGGCTTGATCCCTTCGATGCCGCCGACGCCACCACCGACTCCGATGGCGACGGGCTGCCCGACGCCTACGAACTCTGGATCATCGGAAACTCGCCGGACCACCACACCCTCGCCGACGTGAATCCCGGCGACGACCCCGATGGCGATGGCGCGAACATCTATCAGGAATGGATCGCGGGCACGAACCCGCTTGATCCGAACGATGTGTTCCGCATTGTTTCATGGCAAATCATTAACTCCGGCGAATCGCGCGACATGCGCGTCACCATCGCCGGCCGCGCCGGACGCGGCTATTCGCTCGTCGAGTCCGAAACCCTGGCGGAGCCATGGAACACGGTTGACTCCCTCGGCCCGCTCGCCTCCGACCAACCGGTCACACTCGAATGGCATGGCATACCGGAAAACCGGGCCTTTGTCCGGGTGCGGGTCGATTACACGCCCACCTCCCCGATTTCCGAATGACCCTCCAAAACCCGCCCGCCTGGATTCCCTTGCGTGCGGAGCAACCACCTTCAACGCGCACAATCCGAATTTCCTCTCGATCCCATGTTCCGGGCCACTCTGATTTCCATGCTCGGTGCCGTGCTGTCCGCCATCGCAACAGCCACCGCTCCGCGCCCCAACATCATCTTCGTGCTCACCGATGACCTCGGCTGGGGCGATCTTGGCGTGTTCTATCAAAACTCCCGCAACTTCGCGGTGAATCGGCACCTGCCGGCCTTCGCCACTCCGAAACTCGACACCATGGCGGCGCAGGGTGCCCGCCTCAACCGGCACTACTGCCCGGCTCCCGTCTGCGCCCCGTCGCGCGCTTCGCTGCTGCTCGGCGTGCATCAGGGGCACTCGAATGTGCGCGACAACCAGTTCGACAAGGAGTTGGCGAACAACCACACTCTCGGCACCGTGCTCCGGCAGGCAGGCTACGCCACCTCCGCCATCGGCAAATGGGGTCTTCAGGGCGGCGCCGGGTTTCCCGGACATCCGCAGAACCGCGGATTCGACTATTTCTTCGGCTACATGGCCCACCTCGACGCCCATTACCACTACCCGAAGGAACAGGGACGCGCGTTTTATGAGAACTTCGACAACGTCGCCGCCAACCTCGACAAGTGCTACTCCACCGACCTCGCGGCCGCCCGGGCCAAGAAATGGATCACCGACCATCGTTCGGCGAATCCCGCCCAACCGTTTTTCATGTATCTCTGCTTCGCCGCGCCGCACGCCCAGCTCAACGTGCCGACCGGGGCCTATCCGGCCGGCGGCGGACTGACCGGCGGCGTCCAGTGGACCGGCACACCCGGCGCGATGATCAACACCGCCACCGGCGACATTGATACTTGGATCCACCCGGATTACGCAAATGCCACTTGGGACCATGATAACAACCCGGGCACCGCCGAGCAGGGATGGCCGGCCTATGCGAAACGCCACGCCACCATGGTCCGCCGCATCGACGATGCCATGGGCGATTTGCTGCAACTGTTGGCGGACCTTGAAATCGATGATCAAACCCTGGTGGTTTTTTCCTCGGACAACGGTCCGCACAACGAATCGGGTGCGAACGGCTCCTTCACCCAGGATCCGCGCTTTTTCCGCAGCTACGGTCCGCTCGATGGCGTCAAGCGCGACGTATGGGAAGGCGGCATCCGCGTGCCCACCGTAGTCCGCTGGCCGGACACAATCCCGGCCGGGCGGGTGAGCGCGCATCCCTCGCAGTTTCACGATTGGATGAATACCTTCGCCGATGTCGCCGGAGTACCCGCGCCGCTTCGCTCGGACGGCGTCTCGCTCATGCCCGACCTGAGCGGCTCCGGCACCCAGCGCGAGGGCGTGGTCTATGTGGAATATACCAACGGCGGCAGCGCCAACACGCCGAACTACGCGGATTTCCACCCTTCCCACGTGACCACCCGCGGCCACATGCAGGCGATCTTCCACAATGGTTACAAGGGCGTGCGCTACAACACCACGTCCGCCGGCACCGCATTCCGGGTTTATGATGCGGCGCACGATCCGCGGGAAACCACCAACCTTGCCGGACAAACGGGCATTCCCACCCAAGCGGAACTGGCGGCGCGCGTCGCGCGGGTCCGCCGCGCGGGCGGCGGAGTCAGCCGCGTCTATGATGGCGTGCAGGTTCCCCCGGTCACCGTGGCTCATACGAAACCCGGCCTGCGCTTCGCCGCCCACGAGGGAGAGTTCCCGTGGGCGCCGGACTTCAGCGGAGCCACGCCCGCCGCCAGCGGTGAAACCACGGGCCCGGATCTTTCCGTGCGCACCCGCGACAACCATATCGGCCTGTCTTTCGAGGGATACATTCAAATCCCCGCCGCCGGAAGTTATACCTTTTATCTCACCTCCGACACCGGTGCCTTCGTGAGGCTCCATGAATTCCAGCTCATCGATGCCGACTTCGGTTACACCGGCGGCTCCGAGCGCTCGTCGGGAGCCGTCCCGCTCGCCGCCGGGCTGCATCCCGTCCGCATCCACTACCGCCACGCGGAGGCGGCCGGCCACACGCTCACCCTGCAATGGGAAGGACCGGGAATCGTCAAACAACCGGTTCCCGCCGCGAATTTCCGCATCGGGGACAGTCCGCCGGACACCGGAGTGGATGCGGTTCCCGATGAAACTAGCGCCGTTTCCGGGCTGCCCGTGGAAATCGCGGTGCTTGCGAACGATACCGGGGGCTCCGGCCCTTTGTCGGTTGTCGCCGTGAGCGTTCCCGCCCATGGCAGCGCTTCGGTCGCTCCCGGCGGAGCGGCGGTCATCTACACATCGGGCGGCGGCTTCGCCGGCCGGGATTCCTTCACCTATACGGTATCCGACGGATCGGGGGAAGCCAGCGCCACAGTCACCATTGAAGTCCTGCCCGTGACCTCGTCGATCTGGCTGCCCCTTGATGAATCCTCCGGTTCCACCGCCCGCGACGCTCTCGGCCGCCCGCTCGGCGCTCTAACAGGATTTGCGGCTCCGGACTGGGTGGCCGGAAAACAGTCCGGCGGCCTGCGGTTCTTCGCCGATGGCAATGCCGACAGCGTGGTTCTCACCGGATACAAGGGCGTCACCGGTTCCGCCGCCCGCACCGTGAGCTTCTGGCTCAGTGCGAATTCCGACCAGGGTTCGGGCGTCCGCTCGACGATGCTTTCGTGGGGCGCCCCGAACGGCACGACAGCCGGCGTCCGCTTTGATATCAATTTGAACCACACCAACGGCTACAGGCTGCGATGCGAGTTCAACTCCAGCGGAGTCAACTTCACCACCCCCGCGCGGTCAGACCTGCGGGGCGCCGGTTGGGTTCACTGCGCGATTGTCGTGCCGCAGAACGCCACCGTCTCGCAGATCCTTTGCTATCTTGACGGCGTGCCCGCCACGGCCACCATCGAGCCATCGGGGTCCGGCGCCGTCGCCATCAACACCGGTTCCGCCAACGATGTCACCATAGGCAACTGGGCCACTGACAACAGTCGGCCGTTTCGCGGCGTTCTCGACGAGATTCTCATCCATTCGCGCACCCTGTCCGCCGGGGAGATATCGGCGCTTGCCACGCGATCGGCCGGTCAAACGGCGGCCGCCGCCTGGTTCTTCCGTTACAGTGGCAACGATTTCCCCCAATCCGCGGATTGGGCGTCCGATGCCGATGCCGACGGCCTGAACGCTTTCCTGGAATACGCCCTCGGCGGCAATCCAACGACCGCGTCTCCCGGCGTCGTGCCCTATCTGACAAGTGATCGGGTGTTTGTCTTCAACCGTCGCGTGTCCGGTTTGTCCCCATCCGCCTATGTGGCGGAGCATTCAACCACGCTGGAAAGCGGGTCATGGGCTCCGGTCGCTCCCGTCGGCGCGGTTTCCCATCCCGGCATGGAAGGCTTCGATCTGGTAACCGTGCCGCTTCCCGAAGATTCCGATTCCAAGTCCTTCATGCGTCTCCGTGTAACCGGGCCCTGAGGCCGGGTCAGAACCGGTTCCGCGCAAGAAGGACAATCTGGCCCGTGACTTTTCCGCTTTTCGGAGGTTTACTCCGGCGCATGAGGATACGTCAGATCGCATGGCCGCTGGGATTCGCGCTGTTCGCGTTGCTCGGCTATTGGCTTGCCCGCACGGCGACCCCGGCGCCTCAGGAACCCGCGTCCGCGGCCACGTCGGAGCCACAGGCCACTGGCGCGAGGCGGATCATCGAGGACGAGCCTGTCAGGTTTCGCCGGGAAAACCGTCCGCCCGCCAGAGTGGGCGACGCCGACGCGCGTGCGGCCGGGGCATTGGAGGGGCAGCGGATATTGATGTTTGCCGATGCCGACGCCATGGCCCGCTTCCTTGCCCGCGCGGGCGACGGCATCAGGCTGTTGGGCCGCCTGGACGCGCTCAACGCGCTGCGTGTCGGATTCGATGACTACGGCGATCTCGCCGGACTGCTGGAGGACGGGGAGGAGGGATTCATCTACCCGGTTTACGTGCCGAACCCGCCCGAGGGCGCCGTGCAACCCGGAGCGGTGGCGCTTGGCGACGGCCTGCACGAGTGGCTCGGAATCATCGGTGACAACTCGGACTGGGGGCGCGGCGTCACCGTGGCCGTGCTCGATACCGGCGTCGAAAGCCATCCCGCCTTCTCGTCCGGCATCACCTTGCTGGACCTCAGCGGCAATGGCGTGGCCGATCCGAACGGGCACGGCACGGCCGTCGCCTCCGTCATCATCGGTGGGGCCCCACTCACTCCCGGCGTCGCTCCGGGAGCCGGGCTCCTCGCCATCAGCGTGGCCGATGCCAACGGCCGGTCGGACAGCTTCCTGCTCGCCAGGGGCATCATCGCCGCCGCGGATGCCGGGGCGGACCTGATCAATATCTCCATGGGCAGTTTCGGCGACAGCGGATTGGTCCGCCGTGCCATCGAATATGCCCGGGCCACCGGCGCGCTGATCGTCGCCGCCGCCGGAAACAATGGCATCGAGGGTGTTGCCTACCCCGCCGCCAATGATGGCGTGATCGCCGTCGGCGCGGTGGACGCGCTCGGAAACCACCTCGATTTCTCGAATCGCGGCACCCAGGTGGCCGTTTCCGCGCCGGGTTTCGGCATCAACACCGCCTGGACCGGCGGGCAGGCCGCCAGCATGTCCGGAACCTCGTTCAGCACCCCGGTCGTCACCGGAGCCATCGCCGCGGTCATGACCCAGTATGGAAACGGCCGACTCACCGCCGCCCAGGCGTGGGAGAAACTCGCATCGGTTCTCAACGATGCCGGCGAGGCAGGAAAAGACAGCTCGCTGGGCGCGGGCATGCCGGACATCGGCCGGGTGCTGCAATCGAACACCCGCGGCATCCGGGATGCCGCCGTGGCGTCCAACCGCATCATTCCGCCGGATGCCGGCATTCCCTATGGCGCGGTCGAGGTGCTGGTCCAGAACCGCGGCACGGAAACCCTTATCAACACCGCCGTCGAAGTGACCGTGGCGGGTAAAAAGGTCACCTCCAACATCACCTCCCTCGCGCCGAACGCCGTGCGCGCCATCCGCGTGCCGGTCACCAGTCCGCCCAGCCCGAATTCCAACACCCTCAGGGTGGACTCCCGCGTCATCCTCGGCTCCGGCGCCACCGATGCCAAACCCTCCAACAACCGGCGCGCCGAAACCTACATGGGCGCCGGCTCGAAATGATATCATCATGATGATGGTAATCCGGATTTCCATTCCGGAATATGGCATCAGACTCCGCCCATGATTTTCCATCCGCGCCTGACTCTCGTTCTTCTCGGCCCGCTTCTCGCCGCCTGCGCCCACGCGCGGGACATGGTTTCCGCTCCCCGCATGGACGTGCCGCCGGTGAACCAACTCGCCGTGGCGGGCAATGCCTGCGGGCCCGCCGCCCTGCTCAACTCCTTCCAGTCCGGCAACGATGCCTGGCGTCGCACCTGGGACGGCGTGACGGGAAACACCGACCGCGAACGCATTCTAACCGTAATCCGCGAGATCGGCATGCGGCCCTCCGGACATTCCACCGGGCGCGCCAGGTGGAGCCGTCGCGGCGTGAGCGTGGCGGACCTGCGGGACATGGCCGAGGAAATGTCCGCAGGCCGCTTCCTGCCACAGCCAGCCGACGAGGTGTTCTTCCGAAAACCGACGGAAGCCCCCGAACGGCTTCTCGAAAGAGTCCGCCACCAACTCGCGAAATCCCTCGCCAAAGGACTGCCGCCGGTGCTCAGCGTCCGCCGCCAGGCCTGGCGTGCGGAAAAGGCCAACCCCGCCTCCTGGGTGACCGTGGACGCCCATTTCGTCACCATCACCTCGGTGCCCCGCAAGCTGTCGCGCGGTGAGCGCTCGTTTCCCGTCACCTACATCGATCCCTGGGGCGGTCGCCGCCTTTCGGGCGAAATCCGCCTGCCGCAGGAAGCGCTCTTCGCCGATTCCCAGGGCCGCACCTCCTGCCTCGAAGCCTGGTTTCCCCAATCTTCCGTCGGTTCCAAGTCCGTCCGGCGCGGCGAGAAAACCGTCGTCATCGTCGCCGCCGGCATCGGCCGCTGGTAGCCAAAGGCAAGCAATCCGCCCACAACTTTCGGTTGCGCCGCCATACCGGGGTGATTCTGACGATTTGACAGCAGGACAAATCAGGTGTTAGTCACAGGAGGCGCTTGTGCGTCGTGTTTGTAAACCAACCGAAAGCATATTATGAAAAAAACCATTTTGATCCCACTGATCGCATTACCGTTCCTGGTTTGTTCCTGCGGCAAGACGGAATCGACGGCCGAAAAAATGAGTTCCGGAGCCGACAAGGTGGCGGAGGGGGCCAAGGAGATGGTGGATGCCGCCAAGACGGAGGCTGAAAAGGCCGCCGGGGCTGCCGCTGACGCCGCCAAGGAAGGGGCCGCCAAGGTGAAGGATGCGGCGAATGCCGCCGCTCAAGCCACCGGTGAGGCCGCCGGGAAAATCAAGGACGAGGCCGCCGGAGCGGCGGAGGAGGTGAAAGAAGCCGTCGAAGGCGCGCTTCCGGAATAATCCGGCCACTCACAAGGCACCGAAGCGGCGATGGCGGCGTTGATACTCGCGCACCGCTTCGGTGAAATCGTTGCGCCGGAAGTCCGGCCAGAATTTTTTAACGATTACGATTTCCGCGTAGCTGATCTGCCACAGCAGGAAGTTCGAGATGCGCATCTCGCCCGAGGTCCGAATCAGCAGATCCGGATCCGGGATTTCCGCCGTCTGGAGTTTTGAGGCGAAGCGTTGCGCGTCGATGGCGGCGGGATCGAGCGTGCCGGCGGCGGCCTCGGCGGCAAGCGCGCGGGCCGCGCCGACGATTTCCTCGCGTGCTCCGTAGGACAGCGCGAGCACCAGGGTCATCGCATTGTTTTGTGCCGTCGTCGCGATGATGCGGTCCAGCAGCGACCGGGTCTTGTCCGGCAGTCGGTCGAGCTGACCGATGGCCTGGAGCCGGATGTTCTGTTTTTTCAGATCCTTCTCCTTTTCCGTTAGAAACCGGTTGAGCAGGTCCATCAGCGCCTTCACCTCGGATTCCGGACGGTTCCAGTTCTCCGAGGAAAACGCGTAGAGGGTGAGGTATTCCACGCCGAGATCGATGCAGGCGTCGGTCACCTCGCGCACGGATTCCGCACCGGCGCGGTGACCTTCGCGCCGCGGCAGGCCGCGCTCCTTGGCCCAGCGGCCGTTGCCGTCCATGATGACGGCCACGTGGCGGGGGATGTCGGGAAACTCGGGCATAGGTCCCATGGATCCTATTTCACAAGCGTCTGCGCCCGGTCCGGCCCCACTCCGACGAAGGCGATGGGCGCACCGCAGAGTTCGCCGAGACGGCTGAGATAGGACTTGGCAGGTTCCGGGAGCTGCTCGTAGCCGGTGCAGCCGGTGGTGTCGGAGTTCCAGCCGGGCAGGGTTTCGTAAACCGGCACGGCGCGATCCCAAGCCGAGCGGTCGGCTGGCGGGAGATCGTGGATGGTGCCGTCGATGTCATAACCGGTGCAGATCCGCAGGGTGTCGTAGGCGTCGAGTCCATCGATGTTGGTGACGGCCAGGCCGGTCACACCGTTGACCATGCAGGCGAAGCGCAGCAGCACCGTATCCAGCCAACCGCAGCCGCGCGGGCGGCCGGTGGTCGCTCCGAACTCGCGGCCGAGGCCGTGCAGATACCCGGAGAGTTCCTCGTCGCCGGTGGGGAAGGGGCCGGAGCCGACGCGGGTGGTGTAGGCCTTGCACACGCCGATGACCGACTGGATGGCGGTGGGCGGCAGGCCGGAACCGGTGCATGATCCGCCGGCCGTGGTGTTGGATGAGGTGACGAAGGGATAGGTGCCGAAGTCGATATCGAGCAAAGTGCCCTGGGCACCCTCGAACAGCAGGGTTTTTCCGGATTTCCACGCCTGGTGGAGCGCCGGGATGGTGTTGGTGACGTGGGGTTTCAGCCTCTCGAAGGCGGTGTAAACCTCGTCGATGACCGCGGCGGCCCCGAAGGTGGGCAGATCGTGGCGTTTCAGCACCTCGTTTGCCTCGGCGACGCGGCGGGTGATCCGCGCTTCGGTGAAGGGGCGGTCCAGCAGGTCCGCCATGCGCAGGCCGCAGCGGTTGATCTTGTCCGCGTATGCCGGGCCGATGCCACGCTTGGTGGTGCCGATCTTCTGGTCGCCCAGCGCCGCCTCGCGGGCGGCGTCGAGTTCCTTGTGGAAGGGCATGACCACGTGCGAGCGGTCGGAAATCAGCAGCTTGTCCGGGGTGATGGAAATGCCCTGGCCCTCGATGCGGGTGATTTCCTGCACGAGACCCACGGGATCGAGCACCACGCCGTTGCCGATGATGTTGATCTTGTCGTCCCACAGGATGCCGGATGGCAGCAGGTGC
>CAZKQK010000015.1:47803-55765 GCA_964554865.1 uncultured Luteolibacter sp.
ACGACGTCCGCGCCCTCGGTGAGATAGTCAACGATCTTGCCCTTGCCTTCGTCCCCCCACTGGAGACCGGTGATGATGGTGTTCATGTCGTGTGAAGATAGGTCCCGTGGGGCCTATGATTTGGTTTCCTCGATCAGTGCCGCGAATTCCTCGAAGAAATAAGCCGCGTCGTTCGGGCCGGGGGCGGCCTCGGGATGGTATTGGACGCTGAAAACCGGGTGGGTCTTGTGGCGCATGCCCTCGACGGTGCCGTCGTTGAGGTTGATGTGGGTGACCTCGACGTCCGGCGGCAGGGATTCCGCGTCCACGGCGAATCCGTGGTTCTGGGAGGTGATGGAGATTTTGCCTGATCGCAGGTCCTTGACCGGCTGGTTGCCGCCGCGGTGGCCGAACTTGAGCTTGTAGGTTCTCCCGCCGAAGGCGTGGCCCAGCAACTGGTTGCCGAGGCAGATGCCGAAAATCGGTTTTTTGCCGATGAGCTGCCGCAGTTCCCCGTGGATGTAGCCGAGCGCCGCCGGATCGCCGGGACCGTTGGAGAGGAAGATCCCGTCCGGGTTTTTCGCGAGAACCTCGGCCGCGCTGGTGGTGGAGGGGACCACCTCGACCTCGAAACCGGCCTGGCGCAGGCGGCGCAGGATGTTGAACTTGATGCCGAAGTCGTAGGCGACGATGCGGTGGCGCACCGGCGGCAGTTCCTCGTAAGGACCGGGCTGGCCGGTGGAGGTGTTCGGCAGCACCCAGGCGCGCGATTCGTCGTCCCAGCGGAAGGCCCCGGGCGTGGAAACCTCCTTCACGTAGTCCATGCCCTCCATCGAAGGTGAGGCCTTGGCGGCGGCGACGGCCTGCTCCGCGCCCAACTCGGTGCTCAGACAGGCGCGCATCGCGCCGAGCGAGCGGAGGTGTTTGGTGAGCGCCCGGGTGTCGATGCCCTCGATGCCGAGGATGCCGTGGGCCGCCAGGTAATCCGCGAGCGGCTGGCTGGAGCGCCAGTTGGACGGCACCTCGCACAGTTCGCCGATGACGAATCCACGGATGTGGGGGCCACGGGACTCGGCGTCCTCGGGATTGATGCCGTAGTTTCCGATCTGCGGGTAGGTCATGGAAACGATCTGGCCGCGGTAGGAGGGATCGGTGATGACCTCCTGATACCCGGACATCGAGGTGTTGAAGCAAATTTCCCCGGTGGTGGTTCCGGTGGCTCCGAACGAGGTTCCTTCAAAACAGCGTCCGTCTTCGAGGGCGAGAATGGCGTTAATGGGCACGGCGCGCGGAGGCTAGGCATCCACCCGGGGGGATGCAAGCGTGGAGGCTTGCGCCCCCACGCCGCCAGCCCCTCACGGCGTGTGAGTCAAGGCTTCAGCCGATCTTTTTTCCACAGAGGGCATACTGAAGCATGAACTCCCACGCCGCCAGTCCCTCACGGCGCGTGAGCCAAGGCTTCAGCCGATCTTTTCTTCCTCAGGCGGCGAATTCCCACGCCTTTTACCGCTTTCAGGCTTCCCCCATTTCTCCCTTCCGCTACCTTGCCAGCGTGTATCGCTGGAGAAAAATGACCGACGAGCAGCGGGCCTTGGAAATGAAGCGTCGGCAGCTTGCCCGACTTCCGATGCACAGCCCGCGACACCACGACGGTGGACGCCGCGTTTATCTGGTCACGGCCGCTTGCTACGAGCATCGGCCGCACATCGGATTCAGCGATGAACGCATGGACGGCTTCTCCCGCGCCTTGAGGGTGCTGATTTCAAGCCATTGCGAAAGGCTCGATGCCTGGGTGGTGCTGCCGAACCACTACCACTTGCTGGTTCTCTCCCATGACCTCCCGGCATTTCTCAAGGAACTGGGACGCCTGCACGGTCGGACGTGCCATGCCTGGAATGGCGAGGAAAACACCCGTGGCAGAAAGGTCTGGTTCAATGCGGTGGAACGACCCATTCGAAACGACCGACACCACGTCGTCGCCATGCAATACATTCACCACAATCCGGTGAAACACGGCCATGTCGGGCGGTGGACAGACTGGAAATGGTCTGGAGCGGCCGAATATATTGAGCGGATCGGTCGCGATGAGGCGGAGAGGAGGTGGCGGGAATTCCCGCTGCTGTCCTTCGGAAAAGGGTGGGATGATTGGTGAGTGGGGGTAGGGGGGATGCTGAAGCGTGAACTCCCACGCCGCCAGGCCCATACGGCGCGTGAGCCAAGGTTTCAGCCGATCTTTTATCCACAGAGGGCATGCTGAAGCATGAACTCCCACGCCGCCAGGCCCATACGGCGCGTGAGCCAAGGTTTCAGCCGATCTTTTATCCACAGAGGGCATGCTGAAGCATGAACTCCCACGCCGCCAGGCCCTCACGGCGTGTGGGTCAAGGTTTCAGCCGATCTTTTTTCCACAGAGGGCATGCTAAAGCATGAACTCCCACGCCGCCAGGCCCATACGGCGCGTGAGTCAGGGCTTCAGCCGATCTTTTATCCACAGAGGGCATGCTGAAGCATGAACTCCCACGCGGCCAGGCCCATACGGCGCGTGAGTAAAGGCTTCAGCCGATCTTTTCTTCCCCAGGGGGCATGCAAACCACGCCGGCCCTTTCCCGCCTACTCCCGCGCCCGGCTGTCGATGATGATGGTCACCGGTCCGTCGTTGATCAGGGAAACCTTCATGTCGCCGCCGAAGACTCCGCGTTTCACGGGCTTTCCGGTTTCCCGTTCCATCGCCGCGCAGAAGGATTCGTATAGCGGTTCCGAATGGCCGGGGACGGCCGAGCGGATGAACGAGGGCCGGTTTCCTTTCTTGGTGGAGGCGTAAAGCGTGAACTGGCTCACCACCAAAACCTCGCCGCCCGATTCCATCACCGGGAGGTTCATCTTGCCCCCGGCGTCGGAAAAAATCCGCATCCGCGCGATCTTTCCCGCCAGCCAAGCGACGTCCGATTCGTCATCCGCATCCTCCACGCCCAGCAAGACCAGCAGCCCGGAACCTATGCGGGAAATCTCCCGCCCGTCGATGAATACGGACGATTCAAGCGATCGTTGGATGACTGCTCTCATGCTGGGGAGGGGGCTGCTTTGGCTGCGGGTGGCGAATGGGCGGTATATTTCCTGAAATCAGATGATTGTGACTAATTATCCGGTGATATGAGCAACGGATTGTTGGCGGAAAACGAGGGGCCTGCTTTGGCGATCCGGGGTATTTGCTCCGACCAAGTAGAGAAATGAATCGCGGACGGGCGTCAATTTGAAGAGGGTAATCCAAACAAATGATTGAAATCTTCGATTGAATCCATGACTATCCGTTTCCATGAGCTCCAGGCTTGGGGATATTGTCTGGCCCGCGTGTGGATTACCCGTGCCTGTCTCAGTGGCCGGGCCGTTGTTCGACGACCAGTTGCATGGCCTTGCGGGCGCTGCCGTAGGCCGCCGCGCCGTCGCCGCCGATGGCCCACTGGATGAGGGTGGTGGGCTGGTGGGGCGGGATGGGGCATTTTTGGTAGGGAGCCATGGCGCGCTCGGCGAATCCCTTGCGCACCTCGCCGATGAACCAGTCGCGGAAGCCGGTCTCGGAGAGTCCGCCGCCGATGGCGATGAGGCCGGGATCGAGAATGCTGGCGAGGTCGCCCAGGCCGTGGCCGAGGACGTTTGCCTGGAGGGCGAAGATCGAGAGCGCGAGCGGGTCGCCCTTTTCGGCGTAGTCGCGGAGTTGGAATGCCTTTTCCTCAATGGGTGCCGGGGACTGGGCGAGCGGGTGAGGGGCGTTTTCGGGCAGGGCGAGGGCTTTTCCGAGTTGGCGGCGCAGGGCCATGAGGGAAACCCAGCCTTCGAGGCAGCCCTTGCGGCCGCGGCCATCGACCGGCAGCTCGCCATCCTCGAAACGGGGCACAGAGAGATCGCCGGCCTCAAGGGCAAGGCCGTTCGAGCCTTCGAAAAGCAGCCCGCCGGGCAGGACCAATCCGCCGCCGAGACCGGTGCCGGGGGCGACGTATAGCAATCCGCCGTTGTGTTCCGGGCGATACATCCACTCGCCGAAGGCGGCGGCATTGCAATCGTTGGTCATGAACACCGGCCTGCCGCCGATTTCCTTGGAAAACTCGCCGCGGATGTCGGTTCCCACCCAATCCTCGCCGAGGTTGGCCTTGCCCCAAACCACGCCGTTGGAGCAGGGCGCGGGCACGTCGAGTCCGACGGCGGCGATTTCATCGACGGCGATTCCGGCGTTGGCAGCCAGTTGGGCCATGGCCTCGCGGGCCTGGGCGAAGGTCCTGCGATAGCCCTCCTTGACGTGGCTCTTGACCTCGACAATCGGACCGTCCGGTTCTCCGGCGGCGTCAACGAGCATGCATTTGATGGTGGAACCTCCGATATCGAGTCCTGCGTAGTGAGTTTTCATGGTGTGATGTGAAAAAATGGGCAGGTCCGACGCCTAGCAGGACGCGAGGGATTGGCAAGCGCTAGCCCGTGTGTGCTTCCGCCACCTGAGGGCCGGACGATGGCGGGATTGGCAAAAAGGCGGCAGATTTCCTCCAATAAGTCCGCGTCGCCGGGGCTAAATGCGGCGGGCAGGTCGGAATCGACATCGAGCACCGTGCGGAGGACCCCGGCGGCGTCGAATACCGCACCACGATCTTCGAGCGGGTGCTTGACGAGCACGCGATGTGGTCCGGCTCCCCGGTCACGTCCGTCACGATCACGGTTCCGCCATCACGGGCGCGGCGGCCATGACAGGTGGCGACGATGACCATCGCGGCAAAGCCGTCAAGGAGGTGATGGAGCGGTGGCGTTCTTGTTCACAGGTATTCACATACTGCCGTCATTGACCTGCCGCCGGTCGGTTTGCCAATCTGCCCGCCCATGTCCGCCGATCTGAAACCCGCGCCTGCCGCCACCCCCGCGCCGTCCCTCCAGCAAGCCGCCGCGACGGCGGCGGATGACGTGACGCGGGTGCTGCCGCACGCGCTGGGGCCGGAGAAGAGCCTGCTTTCGTCAATGTTGCAAGACCCGCAGGAATACATCGGCGTGGCGATCGAGGAGAAACTCACCAAGGACCATTTCTATCTGCCGGCGCACGCCACGTTGTTCGGTTTCCTGATCGAGTTGTTCGAAGGCGGCAAGGAAGTGGAGTTGGTTTCACTGGTGCAGCGGCTGTTGGACCGCGGATTGCTCGACCGCGTGGGCGGGCCTTCCGCCCTGACGGATCTCTATACCTACGCGCCCAGCCCCGGGCATTTCCGGCATCACCTGCAGCATGTGAAGGACAAGTTCGTGCTGCGCTCGATCATCCAGAATTCCAACGAGGCGATCGCCCGGGCATACGACGCGCCGGACGAGGTGGCTGGGCTGTTAGACAGCGTGGAGGCGAAGATCCTGGCCATCCGCGAGGGCTCGGAAACCAACAAGGCGCCGACCATCAAACAATCGGTCGAGGACGTGATCGAGCAGTTCCAGGCCCTCCTGGCCGGGGAGAAGGGGGCGCAGGGGATGTCCACCGGATACGAGGAGCTGGACCGCCGCTGCAGCGGCCTGAAACCCGGGGAAATGTTTGTCGTCGCGGCGCGTCCCTCGATGGGCAAGACCTCGCTCATGATGAACATCGTCGAGCACGTCTGCGTGGATCAGTCCATGCCGACGATGGTGTTTTCCTGCGAAATGAGTTCGTTCCAGATCGTGCAGCGCCTGCTTTTCTCCCGCGCCCGCTACGCGATGAGCCAGATCTCGCGCGGTTACAAACCGAACAAGGGCGACTTGCAGCGCATCCAGCGCGCGGCGGCGGAGATCACACAGGCGAAACTTTTCATCGATGACACGCCCGGCATTTCCATCAACGAGCTGCGCGCCAAGGCCCGGCGCAAGAAGCGCGACGACGGGCTGAAGTTCATCGCCATCGACTATCTCCAGCTGATGAAATCCCGCACCAGGCAGGCGGAGAACTCGCGCGAGCGCGAGATCGCCGAAATCTCGGCGGGCATCAAGGGACTGGCGAAGGAACTCGAAGTGCCGATCCTGATCCTTGCCCAGCTCAACCGCGGACCGGAAGGGCGGACGGGCAAGAGCCTCGGCGTGCCGCGCATGTCCGACCTGCGGGAGTCCGGTGCGATCGAGCAGGACGCGGACATGGTGGGGCTGCTCTACCGGACCGCCTACTACGCGGAGAACGACGAGGAGCGCGAGGCGGAGGCCGGCAAGGCGAACCTGGTGCTGGCGAAAAACCGTAACGGTGAAACCGGCGACATCCCGCTCACGTTCATCGCCGAGCTGATGCGCTTCGAAACCGGCCCACCGGCGCGCGAAGACGAGGCGTGAGGGACATGGGCTTGCCTGTGAGGGCAAGTGGAATGGCGTTTTACTGTTAGATGCCTCGGATCACGCCGTTGGCGCAGTTGCATTCGCCTTCGCCTTTGAGGGCGTTGATCAGGTTGGTGAGTGACTTCATCGCCTGGCGCGGCACGCTTTCGTAGGTGCGTGAGCCGATGTGCGGGGTGACCACGCAGTTGGGCGCGGAGAGGAGCGGGTGGTCGGCGGGCGGGGGTTCGATGTCGAGCACGTCGGTGCCGTAGCCGCCGAGTTTGCCGGACTTGAGGGCCTCGACCATGTCCGCGGTCTCGACGATCTCGCCGCGGGCGCAGTTGATGATGACCGCGCCGTCCCTCATTTCCGCGATCTTTTCCGCACGGATCATCGAGCGGGTTTCATCGGTGAGGTTGCAATGGAGTGAGATGACATCGGCTGCGGTGAGCACCTCGTCCATGGTGGCGCAGCGTTTCACTCCGTATTGGGAGGCGAAGTTTTCGTCCCAGTGGGGATCGAACGCGATGATGGGCATGCCGAAGGCCTTGGCGCGGACGGCCACCTCCTTGCCGATGCGGCCGAGGCCGATGATGCCCATGGTTTTCTCGTAGATCTCGTGGCCGGTGAGGCGCATCCACTCGCCATTGCGGGCGGCGGCGGCGGTGGAGACGATTTGCTTGGTGATGCCGATGAGCAGGCCGAAGGTGTGCTCGGCCACGGTGGTGTGGTTCACGCCGGGAGTGAAAAGCACCGGGATCCTCAGCTCTTTGGTGGACGGGATGTCGATCTTGTCGAGGCCGATGCCGTATTTGGAAATGACCTTGAGGCGCGGCAGGGATTTTTCGAGCACCGCGCGGGTGATGGCGTCGTCACCGCAGAGAAAGGCGTCGAAGTCGCCCGCCAGTTCAAGCATGCGGGACTCGGGGAGCGGACCGCGTTCGCGGACGATTTCCCAGCCCTGGGATTCCATCAGGGCATGGTGCGGGCCGGGGGTGTCTTGATAGGAGCAGGTGGTGAGCAGGACGCGCATGGTCGTGGTGGTTCGGATGAGTCTGGATTTCACCAGATGATCGGCGCTTTGCAACGACAGGGTTTGCGGCGGGCGCCGGGAAATTCAAACAACGGGAAACGGTGCCTCCGTGGTTGTAGGTTTCACGTGGCGGATTGCAGAAATGGTGGCAAGGCATTTGATTTCCGCCCTTGCATGGGAGAGAGACCGGGCGCGTGGTCCGGGGTATGGAGGTGACATTGCCCATGCCACTTGCGGAGCGGATTTCGCCGCGTTCCGCCGCCCTGTATCCGGCTATCGGGCTGTTCGTTTCCGAAGAGGCCACACTGGGCCAGGCTGCGGAAACCGCCGGATTGTCACAGGCGGACTTTCCGCGCGAATTGGGACAGCGGCGTATTCCGATTCATTACGGGAAGGATGAACCGGAGTCGGATCTCCAGGCGGTCGAGGCGCTCGCGGCAGGATGATCGTGGTATCAGAACCTCTCCGATCCTTTGAAGAATGAGACCTTATCAAGGGTGTATTGGGGCGTTTCCCCGGAGTTTGCGGAGGCCGGTCACCAGCAGGACCACCAGCAATCCGGCGATCAGTCCGCAGAGGCCGTTGAGCAGGGCGGGGGTGATGGCCCCATAAGTGTTAACCTAAAAACTTGACGCCGTCCATTCGCCAGCTATGGTTGG
>CAZKQK010000016.1:0-54334 GCA_964554865.1 uncultured Luteolibacter sp.
GCCGCGATGAACGCGCTCAGCTTCCCTTCTTGAAGACGTAGGCCTTCTTCTTCTTGTCGTAGAACTCGGAGGAGGCGCAATCGAGGGCGATGGCGATCTGGGAGCCGACCTTGTATCCGGCGAGTTCGATGGCCTTGCAGATGGTGGCGAGGGCGTCATCGGCATCCTTGAAGTTGGGGGCGAAACCGCCTTCGTCGCCAACGGCGGTGGAGAGGCCGCGGTCGTGGAGGACTTTTTTCAGGGTGTGGAAAACCTCGGCTCCGTAGCGGATGGCCTCGCTGAAGGTGGGCGCCCCGACGGGCATGATCATGAACTCCTGGAAGTCGATGGGGGCGTCCGAGTGTGCGCCGCCGTTGACGATGTTCATCATCGGCACGGGCAGGACCTTGGCGTTCGGGCCGCCGAGGTATTTGTAGAGCGGGATGCCGAGCTGGGCGGCGGCGGCCTTGGCGACGGCCATGGAGACGCCGAGGATGGCATTGGCTCCGAGCAGCTTCTTGGTGGGGGTGCCGTCGAGCGCGAGCATGGCGGCATCAATGGCGGCCTGTTCGGTGGCATCGTAACCGAGAATGGCGGGAGCGATCTTGGTGTTGACGTTTTCGACGGCCTTGAGGACGCCTTTGCCGAGGAAGCGCTTCTTGTTTCCGTCGCGGAGTTCGACGGCTTCGTTTTCGCCGGTGGAAGCGCCCGAGGGCACGGAGGCGCGGCCGATGGCGCCGCCGTCGAGTTTGACATCGACCTCGACGGTGGGATTGCCGCGCGAGTCGATCACTTCGCGGCCGCGGATTTCAACGATGGTGGTGTAGTCCATGGTATGTGTGCTTGTTTGGAGAAGAGGTGGAAGGTTCGCAGACGGAAGACAACCGATGGAAGAAAAGAGACGGATATGGCGCGCAAATCACAAGAAACGAGCGGGCGACACATCGGAAAGCTCCTATCTTCGGTCTGGAGGTTTTCTGTCTGATCAGGGATTGTAGGGACGGATGGAAACGATGGTAAGGGTGCGCATGGCCTCGGTGGCGGCGTCCCGGACCTCGACGGTGTCGCCGGGCGCGCGGCCGACGAGGGCCTTGCCGACTTCCGAGAGGTAGGAGACGAGTTTTTTCTCGGGATCCGAATCCCAAGCGCCGAGCACGGTGATTTCGACGTCGGTTCCGCCGGAGTCCGTGAGCGTGACGATGGTGCCGACGTTGACCTTGGAGGCGTCCACGCCTTTGAAGTCGGTGCCGCGGGCGTTGTGGATCTCCTTGTCCAGCGCGTTGCGGCGGTGGGAAAGGTATTTCTCCATGTCCTTGGCGGACTTGTATTCGAAGTTCTCACGGAGGTCGCCGTAGGATTTGGCGATCTTCACGTCCTCGCGATTCTGCGGGATCTTGTTGCGGATGATGTCGTCGAGTTCCGCCTTTTTCTTTTCGAGGCTTTCCCAGGAGACGAGGAGGTTTTCCTCGCGCCGGGCGCCGCCTCCGCTGACGAGTTCGCCGGTTTCCGGACGGGCCTTGATGATGCGGGCCATCAGGGATTTTTTCTCAAGCTCGCCGAAGACGGGGCAGTCGAGCAGGCGCCGGGCGAAGTTGCGCGCCTCGTTGACGTCCATGATCTCGACGAGGTCGGTGAGCAGGGACTTGTCGTCGCCGAGCAGGCTTTGGAGGCGCGAGGTCTTGCGCGGGCCGTCGGAGAGGTGGTCGTTTTCCAGAAGATTGAGGATGGATGCGCCCACGTCCGCGCCGAAGACTTCGGCGGCGGCGTCCCGGCGCTCGCGGCAGACCCAGATCAGGGCGTCCGCCCCGAGGGCGCGGCGAGCGATGGCGGAACGGAGGTGGAAAACGAGCGCCGGCAACTCGCCGCGGTCCGAGAGGATGCGGGCGATCTCGGTGACGCCGCGCGCGCCGACCTTGTCGAAGACGCGGACCATTTTGTCCACCCACTGGTCGCCGAAGGCCTCGGGGAAGGCCTCGTAGACGGCGCGCTGGCGGGCGGAGGGAAGCGTCCCGGCCTCCTCGGTGAGCTTGGAGACATCAGCGGTCAGGAGCAGGTCCGAGAGGCGCACCGCTCCGGGGTCGAGTTCCAGGGTTTTCGACGAGCCGATGACCTCGTCGCGGGCGGAAACAAGCTGGAGCGCCTGGCCGAGCTGGACGCGCGCGGCCTTTCTGGCGCCCTCGTCGATGTCGCCTAACAGCCGCTTGAGCGAGTCGGCGTCGTTTTCAAAGGCCCCGATGTCGGAGGCGATGGCTTCGAGCGCCTTGATCATTCCCTTGATGTCGCGCGCGGCCTCGAAGTCGGCGACGAGCGCCTCGGCCGGGCTGCGGTCGCCGGAGCGGAGAACGATGGCCTCGGTGCGTTTCTGGGGAACCACCACGCGGCGGCTTTCCCTGAGGGCCTTCTTGGCATTGTCCCACCAGCGCTTGAAGTCCTTCCCGGCGATGACCGCGCCGGAGAGTTCCTTTTCCAGGGCGTCTCCGGTCATGCTGCCGCCATGGCTTTGCAGGAGGTGGACGACCAGTTCGATGGGATCGCTTTTGGAGAGGGTGCGGAGTTCCTCAAGCTGTTCGATTTTCCTCGCCCTGAAATCATCGGCGGGGATCCACTCGGTTTTCTGGAAGGCGAACTGGAGTTCCATGGCCTGGCCGGTGGATTTCTCGAAGTCGATGACCACCTTTTTGCCGGGCAGATCCCAGTCGGTCACCTTGCCAGCTCCGAAGGATTTGTGGAGGCAGAAGTTTCCGGGAGCGAGTTGGGAAAGCCGCTCGCCGACTGCTTGGGGGATGCGGCCGGCATCGACCAGTTTCGCCACGTCAGGATGCATGGCGCGGAAGATGGGAAGCCGGTCCGGAAAACGCAAGGCAATCCCTGTGATTTGTGATTCCGGCGGGATGGCGGCGGCCGCGGGGTCCATGCAAGCCGCCGCTCCCCTCCCCTTGAATGCCGCTTCCGGGGCAGCCAACCGCACCCGCTGGTCAGCCCAAATGATCGCGATTTCCAAAGACGGGCACCGGAACATTCACGGTTTCCTCACCGCCAGGAAAATGAGTGCCCGCCTGTTCATGCGGCGCCGGTTCCGAACCCGCACCCCAGTCGCGGGACAGATCCGCCAAGAACTCACGGGAAGGCGGGGGCGGAAACAATTATTTCAGAGGGCCTGGCTCAAGGGCTTGGCCTGGAGGCGGCACCACACGGGGGCGCGGTTGGCGGGTAAATTCGGTGTTTTCGCCGATTCGCCGTCCGAGTTCGCGGCGCATGGCATGGACGCGGCGTTTCCAACCGTCCGGAATGCTGTCAAGGCTGCCATCGGCCGGGATGGCTCCATCGAAGAGAGTCTCGTCCTTGGAATTGGAGATTATGACGAGGTAGCCCTCCCCTTTCCTGCGGACTTCGAGCTTGCCTTCCTCCGTGGAGTAGGAGGCGGTTTTTTGCGAAATGTTCACCACGCGCATCGGCCCGCGGCATTGGCCGGGGAGGATGGTCTCATCGAGCAGATCCCCCGCCACCGGGTGGGGTCGGGCGGGGGCCTCGCCGAGCTTGAGTTTCACATCGAGCGGCTTGCCTCCGCGAAAACCGGACAGCTGCACTTCATCGCCGGGTTTTGAAAGCCGGAGCAGGGCCGCGAGCTGGCTTTCGTTGACCAGCATCTGGTCGCCCAGTTTCCAGAGGATGTCGAATTCCTTCAGGCCGGCGGCATCGGCCGGACCTTCCTTTTCCACCGATCTAACGACGAATCCGATGCCGGGAGGCAGGGCGGGCAGGTGGGCGCTGATCGAGCCCTCGGGCTTGGAAACATCCAGTCCAAGCCATGCTCGCGGTGGAAAAGGCGGCTTGGGCGCGGAAACCGCGGGTTTCCTGGCCTCAGGCTCCCCCGCCAGCAGGGTGATGGGGGCGAGCAGGCAGGCGATGACCGGGAGCAGTCTCATGTCAAAACGAGCTGACGGGCATGAGGATGATCTCCTCACGCGGTTCGCGGATCTGCATGATGATGCCCGTTTCCTCGTCGAGCACGCTTTCCTCGCGCACGACGTTGAGGCGCAGTGCCTGCATGGCGGAGCCATCGGCATCCTCATGCCAGCCGTCATCGGTCATCGATTCGATGCGTCCGGACTGGCCGACGAGCACCGCGTTTGCCACGGGCACATCGCGCGAGGTGGTGACATGCTCCGAAGCCGGGCGGAACGCGTGGGGCAGCCATGCGCCGATCATTCCGGCGGCGGCGATGCCGCCCAGCCACCAACCGCGGCGCGGGACGGCGGAGCGTACCGGGGCGGGGACCGGTGCCTCGGCGGCGAGTTCGTCAAGCATGGCCTCGATGTTCCGCTGGCCGTCGTGGCTGAGCGCGGGCGGCATCAGGCGTGCGAGAATGGTTTCGACGGGATCAGGCGTTTGCATGGCGGACCTCCTTGATGCGGCGCAACTCGTGCGCCAGTTGTTCCAATGCGTAACGGTAGCGGGATGCGGCGGTATTCGGGGAGATGGCGAGGGTTTCTGAAATCTGCTGGAAGGTGAGGCCGCCCCAGAATTTCATGACAACCACCTCGCGGAGCTTCGGACTGAGTTTTTCCAGGGAGTTTCTCAGGATGAGCGCCTCCTCATCCTCTTCGAGCAAGGGATCGAGCCAGACGTCCTGGAAATCGTTGAGATAGATCACGGACTCCTCCCGCTTGCGGCGGCGGGTCTCGCTGCGGTGGAGGTTCAGCCCGCAGAAGCGGATGGTGGAGAAAACCAGCGGCAGGTCCGGCGGAGCGTGACCCTGATCGGCCTGGTGGTGCCACATCCGCAGGATGGCCTCCTGCACGAGGTCCTCGGCGTCCTCGCGGGTGTTGCTCCAGCCGCGCGCGAAGAGCAACAGGCGCGGGCCGTTTTCGGCCAGCCACCGCTTCCATGCGCTCGCGGGTAATTCCATCATCGGAGGAAATGCCGTGGTGAGAGGGTTTTGTCTGGAAATTTCACATCCCGGCGGTCGGGCGGACCGAAGCTCGCGCTCCAATCAGTCGAGAAACCGGATTTTTCCGGGTATCGGCAAGCGTCCCAAGGCCATGGCCTCGTGCTGCTCGTCGGTGCAGGAGGAGTTGATCGGGGCGTCGGGTGCGGCGTCGCTGGGCTTCAGGTAGCCGTTTTCCACCAGCCATTTCTCGACTTCCCCGCCGCTCACGTCAGCCAGCATGTGGCCGTCGATTTCCACGCAGGGGGAAAGCGGTTGGCCGCTGCGTTGTTCCATTTCCCAGCGGAACGCGGGGTTTTTGATGATGTCCTTCTCCTCGAAGTCGAGGTCATACTTGCGCATGATGGCGCGGACTCCTTCGCTCCAGCCGCAGAAGGTTTTCAGGTAGGCGGTGATTTTCGGTGTGGTTTGGCTCATGGGGATGGGGTTGCTGGCACCCTGATACGCCGGTTGGCGGCGATTCGCAAGTCCGGGAGGAGCGGCACCGCGGCCTGCGGCCGGAATTTGGGCGATCCCGCATTCACGATTGCGAAATCTGAAAGGCCTGCCATGGTGCCCGGCGTAATCGCCCCGTCTTTTTTGCATTTATGAATCCGACTCCATATTCCGCTTCTCCCCGTCGTCATTTTCTCAAGGCCCTTGGTGGCATCACCGCCGGTCTTGCCTCCGTTCCTTCATTACTCGGCGCCCAAGGCGCCCCACCCTCCCGCAAGGCAGGGGCGGAATACATGGGCGGCCGCGTTTCGCCCAAAATCGACAAGGTCAAGGTCGCCATCATCGGCGTCGGTGCCCGCGGCCCCACCCACTACGCCCACGCCGCGGCCTGCGAGGGAACCGAGTTTGTCGGCGTCTGCGACCTGCACGAGGATCTCTGCAAGCGCGCCAAGGAGCAGATTCTCCGCGCCGACCCCGAGCGCCACAAAAACGTCAAAACCTATTCCGGTGACGAGCACGCATACCGCAAAATGCTCGCCGAAACCAAACCGGACGCCGTCTGGATCGTCACCCCTTGGGAATGGCACGCGCCAATGGCCATCGACTCGATGCGCGCCGGGGCCCATGCCTTCGTCGAGGTTCCGCTCGGCACCACCATCGAGGAACTGTGGAACATCATCGATGTGTCCGAGGCCACCGGCAGGCACTGCATGATGCTGGAAAACGTCAACTACGGGCGCGAGGAGCTGATGTTCCTCAACATGTGCCGGCTCGGGGTATTCGGCGAGATCCTTCATGGCGAGGCCGCTTACATCCACGAATTGCGCGGCCAGATGCACGACGTCGAACGCGGCCGCGGCACCGGTTCGTGGCGGACCCATCACTGGGCCGGGGAAAACGGCAACCTCTACCCCACCCACGGCCTGGGCCCGGTGGCCCAATACATGAATCTCGGCCGGGGTGATGACAATTTCCGCAGGCTGGTTTCCTTCTCCTCACCCGCCAGGAACCACGAGCTGTACGCCCGTGAAAAGTTCAAGGAGGACTCCCCCCTCCGTAAGATCGACTACTCCAAGGGCGGGGACATGAACACCACCATCATCAAGACCACCCTCGGCCGCACCGTGATGGTGCAGTGGGACGAGAGCAGCCCGCGCCCCTACAGCCGCCACAACCTGATCCAGGGCACCCGCGGCACCGGCGCCGGCTTTCCTAACAGAATCGCGCTTGATTACTGCTGGAACACCGCCACACCGGAGCTTCGCAAGCTGCTCAACCTGCCCGAGGACAAGCCGAACAACGGCTCGAACTATCACTCGTGGCTGGAAGGCGGCGGCTTCAACGCGTTCTACGAGGTCTTCGACCACCCGCTCTTCAAACGCATGCAGGACATCGCCAAAAAACACGGCGGCCATGGCGGCATGGACGCCATCATGAACTTCCGCGCCATCGAGTGCCTGCAAAAAGGCGAACCGCTCGACCAGAATGTTTACGAAGGCGCGTTCTGGTCCGCCGTCACCCCGCTCTCGCGCAAATCCGTGGCAGAGGACGGCATGCCGCAGGACTTCCCGGACTTCACTCGCGGCAACTGGAAAACCACCAAGCCGCTCGGCGTGGTGGCCTGATCCGGCCGGTGTCATCCGACAAAAGGGCGCGGTGAAACCCACCGCGCCTTTCTGTTGTCCGGAGATATCATCTTTCATCCCGAGGTTCCGGCTGGCCGCGTTTGGCGGCCTCCGCCAGCGCCTTGCGGAGCTGCCCCCGCAGTTCGTCCATCTCGCGGCGCAGCTTGTTCATTTCCTCACGCATGCGCCGTGCCTCTTCGCCGGCGGGTTCGGCTTTGGCGGGCTTTTTCGCCTCGGTCTTGCGGCGCTTGGTTTCGGCGGCCTTTTTCTGTTCCGCCTCGCGCTTTTTCATTTCCCCGGCGCGCCGCATTTCGCCCTCGATCCGCCCGGCCTCCTCGCGGGCTTTTTGCGCATGCTCGCCATAACCGGCAGCCGCAAGATGCTCGGCCGCCGCCCGCAAGTGACGAATTTTGGCAATCCCGGGAGCAACTCCGGGGTTGCCCGGAGCCGGCCGGCCTTGCATATCCGGATGCCTTTCCGGCCCCGGTCCGGCGTCCATTCTCCGTGAGGCCCGCCTTTCGGCGGCTTCCTGTTGACGCCTTTCCACTTGGCTTCTCATCGCCTCGATCCGCCGGACCGCCTCGGCGGAGTCGCCACGGCGGATGGCATCGGCTGCACGCTCGCGCTCGAAACGCATCCTGACACCTTCGGCAGCCTCCATCGCCGCCTGCCGCTCGATGGGCGGCGCGGACCGCTCGTTCTGGGCAAACCCGGAAAGGGCGCATAGGGAAATGGCGAGACTACAGATGAGTCCCGATGGCAAATGTCGGTGGGCTTTCATATGGTGATAAATGGGAATGGGTTCTCAAAAACGCGGGGATGAAACCCCATGCTCCGCAAAATGTTGCATCCGCATTTCCCCTTTCCACAAACCCCGCCATCCCCTAGAGAGCGCCTCGACATGAGCCAATTCGTTCTCCTCTTCTCCGGTCAGGGTGCCCAGAAAATCGGTATGGGCAAGGACTTCGCGGAAGCCTCCGCCACCGCCCGCGACATGGCCGCGAAGGCCGATGAAACCCTCGGTTTCCCCTTGTCCCAAATCATGTTCGAGGGTCCCGAGGAGGAACTCACCAAAACCTCCCGCTGCCAGCCGGCCCTTTACCTTCACGGACTGATGGCGCTCGCCCTGCTGCGTGAAAAAGTGCCGGCCCTCCAGCCGCTTGCCGCCGCCGGACTCTCGCTCGGCGAGTTCACCGCTCACGCCGCCGCCGGCACCTTCTCATTCGAAGAGGGCCTCGGAATCGTCGGCAAGCGCGGTGCCTTCATGGAGGACGCCTGCAATGCCACCGAGGGCTCCATGGCCGCCCTCATCGGTGGCGAGGAAGACCAGGTGGAAGCCCTTGCCAAGGCCGCCGATGTCGACATCGCCAACCTCAACGCCCCCGGCCAGATCGTCCTCTCCGGCACTGTGGCCGGCATCGATGCCGCCATCGCCAAAGCCAAGGAATTCGGCATTCGCCGCGCCATCAAGCTCAACGTCGCCGGCGCCTACCACTCGCGCCTGATGCAGAGCGCCCAGGACCGCCTCGCCGCGGAACTCGCCTCCATGCCCCTCGCCACCCCGGCCATCCCCGTCATCTGCAACTACGCCGCCACCCCCGTTTCCGAGGCCTCGGAGATCCGCTCGATGCTCGAAAAACAGGTCACCGGCCCCGTTCGCTGGACCGCCTCCATCCGCACCCTCGTGGAAATGGGGCACCGCCAGTTCATCGAACTCGGCCCCGGCAAGGTCATCGCCGGCCTGGTGGCGAAAATCGACAAGGACGCCGTCGTCCATTCCATCGAGGACCTCGCCGGCCTGGAGGCCGTTTCCGAGTCCATCAAGTGATCGGAAAAATTTCACCTTTCCGGAAAAAAGGTGTTGCGCGGCCATGGGGCGGCCCATAGCGTCCGCGCCACCCGAACGGGATGGAGCGGTAGCTCAGTTGGTTAGAGCGCCAGCCTGTCACGTTGGAGGTCGCGGGTTCGAGCCCCGTCCGCTCCGCCATCCCTGTTCGAGACACAACCCCGCCCCGAAAGGCGGGGTTTTTCTTTCCGTCCCGGCCGCAAGTTTCCGCCCATTCCCATCGCCATGCCCACCGTTGCCATCGTCGGCCGTCCCAATGTCGGCAAGTCCGCCCTCTTCAACCGCCTCGCCGGCCGGCGCATCGCCATCGTGCATGACCAACCCGGCGTCACCCGCGACCGCATCGTCGCCCCCTCCAAGGCCACCGCCACCCCCTGCACCCTCATCGACACCGGCGGCATCGGCGGTAACCTCGACGACGGCTTCGAGGATCTCGTCACCGTCGAGGCGGACATCGCCATGGAAACCGCCGACCTGATCCTCTTCATTGTGGACGCCCACGACGGACTGACCTCATCCGATCAGGGTCTCGCCCAAAAACTCCGCAAGGCCAAACCGCCCGTCCTGCTGGTCATCAACAAGGTGGACGACCCCAAACACGAATCCGCCTTCTCCGACTTCACCCGGCTCGGATTTCCCGAAACCGTCTTCGTCTCAGCCGAGCACGGCCGGAATTTCTCCCGTCTTTGCGATGCCATCGACAAGGTCATCTCGCCGCTTGCCGCCGAGACCGAGGCCCTCGCCGGGCAAGCCGGAACCGTCGGCATCAAGCTCGCCATCGTCGGCAAGCCGAACGCCGGAAAATCCTCGCTCGTCAACGCCATCCTCAGGGACGAACGCACCATCGTCTCGGACATCGCCGGCACCACCCGCGACGCCGTGGACCTTCCCTACCGCTTCAGCGGCGAAAACTTCACCCTCATCGATACCGCCGGCCTCCGCCCGCGCGGCAAGCGCGACAACTCCGTGGAGGTCTTCTCCGCCATGCGCACCGGGAAGGCTGTCAGAAGGTCCGACCTCTGCGTGCTCGTCATCGACCTCGCCGCGGGCATCTCCGCCCAGGACCGCAAGATCGCCCAGACCATCCTCGAAGAGAAAAAACCCTGCCTCATCGTGCTCAACAAGTTCGATCTCTATCAGCCCGGAGCCGATCACAAGAAGCGCCTCAAGTCCGCCACCGAGCACGTCAAACGCGAACTTTTCTTCCTCCACTACGCCCCCTTCGTCATCTGTTCCGCCAAAACCGGCGACGCCGTGGACCAGGTGCTCAGGCAGACCTTGAAAATCCGCGATGGAGCACAAGCCATTCCCGGCACCGGCCAGTTGAACCGCATCCTCCAATCCGCCTTCGAAGCCAACCCGCCGCCGCTCGACAGCAAGCTCAAGCGCCGCCTCAAGCTCTACTACGCCACCGCCGCCACCAACGAGAAATACAGCGTCATCCCGGCGCCCGCCATCGTGCTTTTCGTCAACGACAAGCGCCTCATGTCCGCCAGTTACGAATCCTTCCTCACCAACCACTACCGCGCCGCCCACCCCGCGCCAGGCATCCCGGTCATCCTTTCCGTCCGCTCCCGCTCACGCCGCGAGTGGACCCCGCCGCAAAAACCCCAAGGACACTGAGTGTTCCGGCGTTTTCTCCGAAACCCCTCGCCTCATACCCGGTTTCACCTCCCATGCGTTTCCTCCTCCTCGCCGCCCTCCTCGCCGCCCCTCTAACAGCCGCGCCACGCCCGTGGAAAAACGCCGGGGGCGACCGCTCCGTCAATGGCCTTTTCGTCAAACGCGACTCATCATCCATCACCATCCTCCGCTCTTCGGACCGCAAGGAGGTCGCCATCCCGCTCGACAAACTCCACCCCGACGACCGCACCTGGGTGAACGCCAACCATCCGCTGCCCGGCACCGAGGCCCCGCCGCCATCCGCCGTGTTCGACCAACTCTCCTTCGGCGACACCCGCGCCCAGGTGCTGGAAAAACTCAAGGCCAGCAAGTTCGTCGAAATGACCGCCGGCGAGGCATTCATCGGCCGCACCGGCCTCAACGGCGTCTTCAAACCCCGCAAACAAATCGGCGGACTCGACACCTCGCTCTACTTCGACTGGACCGAACAAGGAACCCTCTCCCAAATCTTCCTCCAAACCGAACTCCTCCCCAAATCCAACCTCGAGTCCGCCCTCAAACCCTGCTGGCAGGAACTCATCCCCCTCCTCACCAACCTCTACGGCAAGCCCGCCCAGGCAAACGACAACCTCGATATCGAATCCCTCGCCGACCACGCCATGTCCGGCACCCACCTCTGGAAACTCGACGGCCAGGGCAGCGCCGTCCTCGGCGCCTCGCGCGAGGGCGACTCCTGCCGCATCGTCGTTCGCTTCACCCGCGAAAACATCGAGCCCGTCAAAATCCCATAACGCCAAAGGAGCGCGACTCCGGTCCGCCCGGCCTCCATCCCCGCCTTGACCCTCCGCGCGGAACTCCGACACTCGCCCCATGGCCGAGCCGGACCTTTTCCCATTCTCCGATTCCCGCAAACCCGACCCCGCAGCCCGCATCAGCGAACTGTGCGGGATCATCCGCCGCCACGACGACCTTTACCACAACCGCGCCGCCCCGGAGATATCAGACGCGGAATACGACAAACTCTACCGCGAACTCGAAACCCTCGAACAACAACACCCCGGTCTGCGCGATTCCAACTCCCCCACCCTGCGCGTCGGCGGCAAACCCATCGAAGGCTTCACCCAGGTCACCCACCCGGCGCCCATGCGCTCGATTGACGATGTCTTCGAGTTGAGCGCCGAGGCCATGGAGAAATCCGGCGCAACATGCCCCGAGCAGGAACTCATCGACTTCTATCTGCGCCTCCGCAAGAACCTCGGCCGCGATGACATCGCCGTCACCGTCGAGCCCAAGATCGACGGCGTCGCCGTCTCCCTCCTCTACCGCGACGGCCAGCTCCAATACGCCGCCACCCGCGGCGACGGCACCACCGGCGACGACATCACCCACAACGTCCGCACCATCCGCAGCATTCCCCTCGCCGTGGCGGCGGTTTGCAACCGCCATGCCCAACCTTCCAATCCCAGGGAACACACCGTTGAACTCGACCAACTCCTCCCCTACACTGAAAGCCATGAGCAACCATCCGCAAACCCACGAACTGGCGGAAAGACTCCGCAAGGCCCGGCAAAAAGCCTCCGCCAAAAGCTCGCGGATGACCTCGGAGGAAATGATGGAAATGATGTTTCGCAACGGCTCCGACAGGAAACCGAATCCGTGGTATCGTGGGCAAAGGAATGCGGACGGCTCATCGATGCTTCGCGATTCGGAGAAATCGCCGCCGATTATCCTTCGTTAGGTGGTCAATCCGAGCATGCGGTCTTTCGGCCGCCCGGATCCTCGCGGGTGATCAAGCTGACCATCCCGCCCAACTTCGGAGGACAGGGATTTGCCACCGCATATCTCGACAATCTCAACGCCGCAAACCGCTTGTTCGGTGATGACATCCGCCTTCATGGCGTGCTCGAAACCGCCAGCGGTCCCTCCCTTGTCACCTCGCAGCCGTTCATCCCTGGCACCGCGCCCACACTTGAAGAAATCCAGTCCTGGTTTGAATCCAACGGCTACCGCTCCACCGGCCACAACCGCTGGATACATGCGGAAACCGGAACCGAAATCGCCGACGCCCATGCTGGCAACCTCATCAGGACCGAAGAAGGCGAACTGCTGCCAATCGACTTGCAGGTTCTGAACTCCGGAGTGTCCGCACCCACCATCCACGATCCATCATCCACGATCCCATCCCTCCTCGAACTCCGCGGCGAGATCTTCATGCCGAACGAGGCCTTCGCCGCGATGAATGCCGAGCGCGACGAAGAGGGACTTCCCACCTTCGCCAACCCGCGCAACGCCACCGCCGGCACGCTCAAGCAACTCGATCCCGGGATCGTCGCCAGGCGCCCGCTCGCTTTCCTCGCCCACGGCCTCGGAGCGTACGAGGGTCCGCCACTGGAAACCGAACATGATTTCCACGATCTGCTCGATTCGCTGGGCATCCCCCGCAACCGGCCGGTCATCACCGCGCGCACGCTCGAAGAATTGTTGGAAGCCGTCGCCCACATCAACCACCACCGCCACTCGCTCGGTTACGGCACCGACGGCGCGGTAATCAAGGTGCTGGACCGCGCCGAGCGCGAAACCCTCGGCTTCACCTCCCGCGCCCCGCGCTGGGCCGCCGCCTACAAGTTTCTCCCCGAGCAGAAGGAAACCCCGCTCAAGGACATCACCATCCAGGTCGGCCGCACCGGCGTGCTCACGCCCGTCGCCGAACTGGAACCCGTCCTCATCTCCGGCTCCACCGTCTCCCGCGCCACACTGCACAACCAGGACGAGATCGACCGCAAGAGCATCCACATCGGCGCGCGTGTTCTCGTCGAAAAAGCCGGTGAAATCATCCCCGCCATCGTCAAGGTCACTTCACCCGTACCCGGCGCGACGACCTTCTCGATCCTCGATCACGTCAAGGGCCGCTGCCCGTCCTGCCGCGGACCGATCGCTCAGGAAGAAGGCTTTGTCGCCTGGCGATGCACCAACTTCCAATGCCCGGCCCAGGCCGTCACCCGCATCGCCCACTTCGCCTCGCGCAAGGCACTCGACATCGAGGGCCTCGGCGAAACGGTGGCCGACGCACTTGTTAGAAACGGCGTCTGCCGCACTCCGCTCGATCTGTTTTCCCTGACGGAAGACCAGCTCGCCAACCTCAACCTCGGCGCCGAAGAGGCTCCGCGCCGCTTCGGCGAGAAGAACGCCGCCAAGGTCATCGCCGCGCTCGCGGACGCGAAAACCAAACCCCTCCACCGCTGGCTTTTCGCCATGGGCATCCGCCAGGTCGGCGAATCCGCCGCCAAGGAACTGGCGCGCATCCATCACAGCATCCCGGAACTCGCCGACTCCGCCATCCTCCGCGAACTCGTCACCGATAAACGCGCCGACGCGAAGAAGAAAAACGAACTCCTGTCGAAATATCAAATCTCCGGCGATGTCGGTCCCGCCGTGGCCGAGGCCGTCACCGCATTCTTCAACTCGGAAGCCGGAAAACATGTCCTTTCGCGACTCTCCGGGCTCGATATCAATCCCCAATCTCCCATCTCCAATCTTCAACCAAACGGCCCCTTGTCAGGAAAAACCTTCGTCATCACCGGCACGCTTGGCATCGACCGCGACGAAATGAAGGCCTATATCGAAAGCCATGGCGGCAAGGTCAGCGGCTCGGTTTCCGCCAAGACCCACTACCTCCTCGCCGGAGAAGGCGGCGGCTCCAAACGCGACAAGGCCGGGAAACTCGGCGTCCCGATCCTCGACGAGGCCGGGCTGCGGGAATTGATAACTCAAACCCCGGAGTCATGAGCTTCGACCAGGGAGAATTCAATTTCGACGCCAATGGCTCCGAAGACGGCTACCGCCGCTGGCGCGAGGAACTCGAAGCCGAAAAGCTCGCCTTCGAGACCAAATGGGGGGTCGCCCTCGGCAAACGCGTGACCGTTTCACTCAAGGACCACGCCAAACCGCTCAGCGGGCTCATCGAGTGGCTGCAAATCCCCGGCCAGGCCCGCAACGCCCCGCCCCGCTTCCGCCTGCGCGGTCTCGAATTCGGCCCCGATGAAATCGAATCCCTCGTCCAGGCCGGCTGAGGCGCGGCGAGACTCCTCCCGCCGCATTTCCGCTGTGCCGAAACCCGACCTGCCGCTGCGGAATCCGCCGAAGTCCCGCCCGCTTGAAAGGCCCGGACGAATCGTGTTGTTTTCCTCGCATTCATGATTTCCAAACCTCTCCTGCCCATTCTCGCCGTGTCGGCCGTTTCCGCCATGGCGGATGGGGTCCGTGACACCATCGCCCGCGCCGAACGCTTCGGACGCGAGAGCGGCGCCCTCGTTCTTCGCGATGAGATCCGCCCGTTCTGGTCGGCCGATGCCAAGGGTTTCGCCTACCGGGTGGACACCGGGATTGGCGAGCACCGTTTCATCCGCGTCGATCTGGAAACGGGCCGAAAATCGGACGCCTTCGATCATCAGGCGCTTGCCGAAGCGCTGGGAAAGCAGGCGAAGCGGGAGATCAATCCAAACTCGCTGCCCATCGATTCGCTTCAGGTTTCCGAAAACCCGGATGCCGTCGTGTTCTCGGCCTTCGGCGAGGGCTGGCGTTACGACGGGCAATCGAAGACCTTGGAGAAATCCCGCGCGCCCTTCGCGGAGACCTCCCTGCTTTCGCCGCGCGAGACCATGGATAAGCGAAGCGGCGGCGGCCCGGCCACCACGTTGACGGTGGAGAACGCCACCGGCGGGGAGATAGAATTGTTCTGGGTGGCAAACCGCAACGGGCGCCGCTCATACGGCAAGGTGCCTCCCGGCCGGAGCAACACGCTCTCCACCTATTCCGGCCACGTCTGGCTTTTCTCGGACTCGCGCGGACGGCCTCTCGCCGGCACGGTGGCGGGCGACGGGCCCTCGGTCGCACGCGTGACCGGCCGCGTCGGCCCGCGCCGCGCGGAACAGCGCCGCCCCGGCGGTGATACCTCGCCGGACGGCAAGTGGCGCGCGGTCATCCGCAACCACAACCTCGCCATCGAACCGGTGGCCGGCGGCGAACCGGTTTTTCTAACAAACGACGGCTCCCGGCCCGACTTCTATCGCGGGCCGTTCATCTGGTCCCCGGATTCGCGGAAACTCGCCGCCTTCCGCGAGAAGTCCGTGGAAACGGGGAAAATCCACATCGTGCAGACCTCGCCCAAGGATCAGCTCCAGCCAAAGCTCATCACCCACAACTATCCGAAACCCGGCGACGAACTCTCGCAACCAAAACCACGCCTGTTCGACGTGGCCGGCCGCCGCGCCATCGCGGTGGATGACAAGCTCTTCGCCAATCCATGGAACATCCGCGACGAGTCATGGAGCGCGGATTCCGCGGAATTCCGCTTCGTTTACAACCAGCGCGGCCACCAGATCATGCGCGTGATCGGACTGCGCGCGGACGGCGGACCGGCCCGCGTCATCCTGGAGGAGAAACGCGACACCTTCATCGATTACTCGCAGAAGTATTATTTCAGAAACCTCGAAAACGGCGCGAAGTTCCTGTGGGCGTCCGAGCACAGCGGATACAACCACCTCTATCGCTTCGATGCGGCCACCGGCAAACCCGCCAACGCCGTGACCAGCGGAAACTGGAACGTGCGCGAGGTGGTGGAATTCGACGAGGCGAAGGGCACCCTGCTGCTCAAGGCGGTGGGGCTTCCGGGCACCGATCCCTATCATGAGCACTTCATCCGCGTGAATCCGGACGGTGGCGGCCTCACCCGCCTGACAGACTCGGACGGCAACCACCGCATCCGCTTCTCGCCGGACGGCTCGCTCTATCTGGCCACCTGGTCGCGCACGGACCAGCCGCCGGTCACCGAACTGCGCCGCGCCTCGGACGGCGGCAAGATCGCCGAGCTTGAGCGCGCCGACGATTCGCCGCTCGTCGCCAAAGGCTGGAGCAGGCCCGGGCGTTTCTCCGCCAAGGGCCGCGACGGGAAAACCGACATCTTCGGCGTCATCATCCGCCCGCTCAACTTCGACCCCTCGCGCAAGTATCCCGTCATCGAGGACATCTACGCGGGACCGCACGGCCATTTCGTTCCCAAGTCGTTCATGGCGTGGTCCGGCATGAACGCGATGGCCGAGCACGGGTTCATCGTCGTCAAGATCGACGGCATGGGCACCAACTGGCGCGACAAGGCCTTTCATGACGTGGCTTGGAAAAACCTGATGGACTCCGGTTTCCCCGACCGCATCCCGTGGATCAGGGCGGCGGCGGCCACCCGGCCGTGGATGGACATCTCGCGCGTCGGCATCTTCGGCGGCAGCGCCGGAGGCCAGAGCGCCCTGGCCGGCATGCTCAACCACGGCGATTTCTATCAGGTGGGGGTGGCGGACTGCGGCTGCCATGACAACCGCATGGACAAGGCCTGGTGGAACGAGGCCTGGATGGGCTGGCCGGTGGACGAAAGCTACGCGCGCAATTCGAATGTCACCCACGCCGCGAAACTGAAGGGGAAACTCATGCTCATCGTCGGCGAACTCGACAGCAACGTGGATCCGGCCTCCACCTATCAGGTCGTCTCCGCGCTCCAGAATGCGGGGCATTCGTTCGATTTCGTGCCGATCGTCAACGCCGGCCACGGCGCGGCGGAGACTGCTTATGGCAAATATCGCCGCGCGGAATTCCTGGTGCGGCACCTCAAGCCCTGATCAGCCGCCGGCGGCGAGTTGGCGGAGCTTTTCCGACAACTCGCGGTAATCGTCATCACCGGTGAAACCCTCGCGCCCGTGCGATTCGCAGCGGCGTTTCACGGCGGACCATTCGTCCCGGCCGAGCGAAGCGAAGAACTCCGCGAGGGACTTTTCGAGTGGTTCGCCAAAAGTCCATCCGAGTCCGCGCCCCGTGATCCAGCGGCCGGTTTCCGTGGCCTCCCCGGCGATGGCGGGCACGCCGAAGCAGCCACCCTCGTAAATGCGGTTTGGCAGCAGCCACGCGGAGTTTCCATTCGGATCGGATTCGTCGAAGGCCCAGTTGATATCAATTTCACCATACATCTCCGCGAGGTCGCCGGGATACTGATACGGCCCGTCGAAACGGATGCCGTCCACGCCCTGGATCAGCGGATGGAACCCCTCCGTGATGGTTCCCGCCGGATAACCGCGCAGGACGAAGCGCACATTCGCCCGCGGATCCGAGGCCAGCGCCCGCATCAGCTCCAGGCTGCGGCGGCAACGGAAGGCGCCGAAACACCCGACCACCCAAGGCCGCCCACCCTCGGCGGGCCCGCCTCCGGAGCGGGCGGGTGGAAGCGCGGCGCCCGGATACACCTTGTTCTCCAACAGGAAAATCCCGCCCCGATGCCCTTGCACCGGGCGGAAATACCCGCTCACGAATCCCGGCGAGGTGGTCACCAGCAGCGCCGTGCGCCCGAGCACGCAGCGCTCGATGGCGCGGAACACCCGGGAAACGACACCGCCACCGATCATCGCCGGCTGGATGTCCGCCAACTCCAGCACCAGGGGCGCGGAGCTGCCGGAAAGGAGTTTTCCCAACAGCGCCAGCAGAGCGTTGTCCGTATTGACCGCATAGACCACGCCGCAGCCGCGAAGCCGGGCGCGCTCACGCCACAGGATGCCCGCGCATGCCGCGAAAGCCCACAGCCGCTGGAAATAGCGGCGGTTGTAGGTGGTGCCGAGATGGATGTTGTCCCAGTCCGGCGGCGGGTCCTCCTTGCCGCGCTCGCGATGAAAGGTGAACCCCCGCACCCGCCAGCCCTGGTCCCGCAGCGCGGCGATGCGTTTTCTCACGCGCGCATCGCCCCGCTCGTGGGCGAAAAAGGCGAGACTGTCCGGTGCGGCGGGCGGCATGGCGCGTGTCATACCCGATGCCGGGTCCGCATCCAACCGGAATCGCGCGCCTCTATCCGCTTGCCTTGCAGGCCCGCCTCGGGAAACCTGCGTCCCGACGTGCCCGCCGAGTCCCGCAAGCCGTGGTGGCTGTTTCCCAACCTGCTGAGCCTCGACGCTCCGCTGGTGGCCGTCGCTTGGCTGCACGCCTTCGCCACGACCTGGCGTCTCTATCTGCCATGGCCCGCCTATGTCTCGCTGGGACTGGCGGTGTGGGTGATCTATGTGTCCGACCGCCTGCTCGATGTCTCGATGGCCGCGGGCTCGCCGCATCCGCTGGAGGCCCGCCACGAGTTCCACCGCCGCCACAGCCGTTTCCTGCGCCTTGGCGTGGCCGCCGCGCTGCTCGGAGGCATCCTCATCGTGGTCACGCAGATGCCGATGGCCATTTATATGAATCTGCTGCTCGGCGGAGTGCTCGTCGCCGGGTTCTTCGGTCTCGCCATGATCTCCAGCCAGGAGGCGAACGAGGTGCCGCTGCTCAAGAACGTGATGGCGGGCATCACTTTCGCCTTCGGCACGGCAATGACCGCCCACATCTACCGCAACGAGTTCGGACTCGGCGAACTGGTGAAATCCTGGGAGTTTCTCAGCTTCGCCGTGCTTTGCATTCTCAACATATCCGCCATCGACATCTGGGAGCACGCCAGCCGCTCGGCGGACGCGGAAACCAGGGCATCGGACGAGTTGTCACTCACCCTGCCGCTCTCGCTGCTCGGTGTGACATCCCTCGCCTTCGCCGCGCTGGACATGGCCTCGCGCCCGTTTTTCCTGGCCATTCTCACCGCCACGGCGCTGCTTTTCATCCTCAACCGCCAGCGCCACCGCTTCTCCATGGATTCGCTGCGTGTTCTCGCCGACGCCGCCCTGCTGGCCCCGCTGCTGCTGTTTTTCGCCGCGAGGAACAACTGATCCATGCTTGCGGCCGCGCCACCGGACCCGTAGCGTCCGGCTTTTCCGATGGCCGCCCCCAACCAGGGCGGCCATCCTTTGCGGAGCAAAAGTGACGATATGCGCTTACCATGTCCCGGCTCGAGCCTTTCCCAATCATGACCGGGCCCGATTTTCATTCAACCCGGATTATGCGATAGAAGAAGCCCGAAGGAAGCTGGAGGTTGCAGTGGCAAGGGATTGGCGGGCATGGCAGGTTCACCCCCATGGTGAACCTGCCCATTGAGTATGGCGACAAGCCGGTGACGCCTTTTGGCGGCATGGCCCTGATGAAGAATCACGTTCGATGACAATTTGGGATTCAATAACCAATCATTGCCAGCATCCACGATCACCCCCCCCACAAGTATCCTAAAAACCCAACCACAAGCATTTCGAATAGGGTGCTTTCTATCCGAATTCTGTCAAATAAAATAAAACGCCGCAAATATTTGGTCCTTGCCCAGTTATGCACAATAGTCGTAAAAATAAGCAGAACAATAGAAAGCGCAGAAAATGCTAAATTGAAACTGTCGAAAGCAAAATACAAAACCACGATTGACAATATCGCAAATGCAGCAAGCGTAAGTGCCACGGGTAAAGAAAGCGCGTTTCCATCATTGATTGTCGCGGAACTTCTGCGCGAAGCGTGAAGCATCCATGCAAAGACAATGTCTGCGGCCCCACAAATCAAAAACGCACCAAATATTATACCATGCATTTAGATTAAATATTACTTTTGTTTCAAGCAAATTCAACATTTGCAGGAGGGCGCCAGACATCCCCCTTATCATGGCAATCCTCAATGCATTCCTTGTGTAGAATGCCGATTTTTACAATACTTGCTCCGACTAAAGCAATCAATACTCTAGCGCACCAAGCACTAACTGGTGGTAGAGGAATCGAGCTGCAGATCGCCATTCCGGCCAATGTAAAAAAATCCACGCTGTTCGCCTTCGCAGAGGGTTTTGACCGATTGCGAATCGATCAAAAGATAGCTTGGTGTTGCTTCGCGCCCTTTTTTTTGCGGGTCAGTTCGTTGAGCGTCCAGCAAACCTCCCGCCACACTCCGCGCGCTTCCATCCGCCGGAAATGATTGTAAACGTTCTGCCATTTCGGGAAATGGGCGGGAAGCATGCGCCACTGGCAGCCGGTTTTGTTCAGATAGAGGATGGCGTTGATGATTTCGCGCCGGTCGTAAACCGACACGGCCCGCCTTGGATCGGGCTTGTCCACCAAATGTTTGATCACTTCCCATTGCTTGTCAGTCAGATCGGTCGTGTAGCGCATGCGGGAAAGACACCGGACCACAATTGATTTTCAAGTTTTATTAACTAAACAGGTCCTTAATCCGGAGAAGACCCGTTCTCACGGGCGAACCCGCTTCAAGCGGTGCCTTGGATCAATTGCCGTGGTTTCCCGCCCGCACGACGAGTGATTCCGGACCGGCGCGGACAAACTCGGCGTCGCCGGTGATGACGACACCGGGTTCGAAGCGGACGGGACCGCTCACTTTCAGGCTGCGGCAGCCGATGAGCGAGGGCACTGCACCGAGTGAGTCGAGCGAGTCGACGAGTTTGTATTCATCGGAAAGCGAAATGACCGGCGGCTTGCCCTCGCGCGACGGATGCAGGCGGACCTGGCCGTTTTCAAGGATCTCGTAGGCGTCGGAACGCAGGGCGAACAGGTCGCCGCTGGTCTTGACCGGGGCGAAGCGGCTGCGCGGCACGTCGATGGCGGCGGCTCCGTCAAAGCATTCGATGGCGGCGCCCATGGCGACTTCGAGCTGGATGACGGGCGTGGATTTCTTGTCGCGCGGATCCACGGTCTTGTTGTTGCGGATCATCGGCAGCGGCAGGACGCCGGAGTCGGCGGCGAGTTGTGCCTTGAGCAGGTCGAGGCGCAACCAGAGACTGTTGGTGTTGAAGTATTGGTGGCGGCCGATGTCCTGAAAGGCGTCGAGATCGGCATCCGGGCACTGGGCGACCTCGCGCAGCAAGAGGCGGCCATCGGCTTTCCGGCGCGCGAGGTGGCCGCCCTTGCGGTCGGCGGCGGTGCGGCGGGTGCATTCCATGAGGAAGGGCGCGCCGGAATCCGCGAAGTGGCGGAGGATGGCCGGATCGAGGATGGCCCCGAGGTTGTCGGAGTTGGAAACAAAGGCATAGATGACACCTTCATCTAACAGACGGTCGAGCCAGCCGCTGCCGACCAGCGCCGGATAGAGGTCGCCGTGGCCGGGCGGGCACCATTCGAGGTCGGGATCGGCCGGCCAGGACACGGGCGCGAGCGTGGCGGCATCGATCTTGGGAATCCGGTTTTGCATCAGCTCGACCTCGGCGGCGTCAGCCAGTCCCCCGGCGCGGCAAGCCGCGAGATGGGCGAGGGTTTCCGCGCTGGTGGAGAAGCTGTTCATCAGCAGCAATCTAACAGGAGCGCCGGAGTTTTTCCGCAGACCGAGGATCTGGCGGACCATGAGGTCGAGGAAATTCACCCCCTCGCGGACGGGCAGCAGGCTTTTCGGCCCTTGCAGGCCCATGCTGGTGCCAAGTCCGCCGTTGAGCTTGATGACCACCGAGCGGCCTAACAACCCCGCGTCGGCCGCCGGTGCTCCCGGGCCGCCGGGCGACGCCAGGTTTTCCGCCGGGGCGATGCTGTCCTCGGGGATCAGACCGGTTTCATTGCGAAGGAGCGCCCCGTAGTTGCGGCGGAAGGCGCGGATCGCGGCATCGCCCATGCCGGCGGCGGTCATTTTCTGTTCGAAGGCGTCGAAGTTTCCCATGATGTGCAGGTGTTGGCTGCGGCGAATCTGTCCTGAGGGCGGCGGCGGGTCACGCGGAAAAACCGGATGCAACGTTCCTCTTGGCGGGCGGCGGGCGGGCATTCATCATCACCGCATGACGCGCTTCCGCCCCTGCATCGACCTTCACGAGGGAAAGGTGAAACAAATCGTCGGCGGCACCTTGCGTGACGGTGACGCGGGGCCCAGGGAGAACTTCGTTTCCGACAGGGCGCCCGCATGGTTCGCGGAGACTTTCCGTGCGGACAATCTCACCGGCGGCCATGTGATCAAGCTGGGGCCGGGCAATGACGATGCCGCGCGCGAGGCGCTGGCCGCGTGGCCGGGCGGCATGCAGATCGGCGGCGGGATTTCCGCGGCCAATGCCGGCGAGTGGCTGGACGCGGGAGCCAGCCATGTGATCGTGACCTCGGCGCTGTTTGACAAGGAGGGAGGGTTTCTAACGGAAACGCTCGACGCGCTGGTGAAGGCGGTCGGAGCGGACAGGCTGGTGATCGATCTCTCATGCCGCCGCACGGCTCACGGCTGGACGGTGGCCATGAACCGCTGGCAGACGCTTACCGATATGGAGGTGACGCATGCCACCCTGGATCGTCTTGCGCCGCATTGCGCCGAGTTTCTCATCCACGCGGCGGATGTGGAGGGATTGTGCCGGGGCATCGATGCGGAACTGGTGGCCCTGTTAGGAAGCTGGGGGAAACTGCCGCTCACCTACGCGGGCGGCGCGGCGGCGATGGAGGATCTGCTGCTGGTGGAAAGCGAGGGCCGCGGCAAGGTGGATGTGACGGTGGGCAGCGCGCTGGATCTTTTCGGCGGCAAGGGATTGGCCTACAAGAACCTGGCGGCATGGAACCGGCGATTCGAATGAGTGCGAGGGAATGCGGTTGCAGGTTGCCCGGGGACCGTCTTCAATCCCCGCCCGTGGCGCATTTGGAAAACCTCGATCCCCCAGCCGGAGCGGCCTTGGACCGCGAATACCTGCGGAGAGTGTTTCACGCCATGCTCCGGGCGAGAATCCTCGAAAACAAGCTCTCCAGCCTCTACAAGGCGGGCAAGATCGTCGGAGGAGTCTATCTCGGCCGCGGCCAGGAGGCGGTCAGCGCCTCACTCGGCGCGGCGCTCATCCAAGGCACGGATTTCTTCGCGCCGCTGATCCGCGATCAGGCGGGCCGCACGGCCTTCGGCGAGCCGCTCATCGATTGCACGCGCACTTATCTCGGCTCGGCCAAAGGCCCGATGCGCGGGCGCGACGGCAACATCCACCGGGGGCGGCCGGACCTCGGCATGCCGGCCATGATTTCCCATCTCGGAGCCCAGGTGCCGGTGGTGGCGGGCATGCTCTTCGCCCGTCGTTTGCGCGGCGATCTCGACGGGAGGGTGGGTGCCACATGCATCGGTGACGGAGCTTCATCCACCGGAGCGTTTCATGAAGGCCTCAATCTGGCGGCGGTGGAAAAACTCCCGCTCGTGGTGGTGATCGCAAACAACCAGTTCGCCTATTCCACACCTAACAAGCGCCAGTTTGCCTGTGACGACCTGGTGGACCGGGCGCATGGTTACGGAGTCGGCGGCTTCTCGGTGGATGGCACCGATCTGCTTGCCTGCTCGGCCGTGATGACCGAGGCGGTCCGCCGCGCGCGCGACAGCGGGGGGCCGCAGTTGGTGGTGGCCCGCCTGTTGCGGCTGTCCGGACACGGCGAGCATGACGACGGTTTCTACGTCCCTGCCGAAACCCGGCGCGAACACCACGGACGCGACTGCATCGAGGTGGCCATGCGCCAGCTTGTCGAAAACGGCATCGCCGGCGTGGACGAGATCCTCGAATGGCAGGACCGGTTTGCGGAGGAAGTGCAGAAGGCCGTCGCCCTGGCCCAGCAGGAACCCGTGCCGGATCCCTATCAGGAAGACTGGACCGCACTGGCCACCCGTTTTCCTCTAACAGCCGTGCAACCCCCAGCCCAGCCCGTTTCCCCGTGAGCGTGACCTACATCGATGCCATTCGCGAGGCGCAGGCCACCCTGCTGCGCGACGATCCGCGCGTGTTCCTGTATGGCCAGGACATCGGCGTCTTCGGCGGCGCGTTCAAGGCCACCAAGGGACTTGCCGAGGAGTTTCCCGGCAGGGTGATCGACAGCCCGCTATCGGAAGACGCCATGCTGGGCCTCGCCGTCGGGGCGGCGATCGAAGGCATGCGGCCCATCATCGAGATGCAGTTCGCGGATTTCTCTTCGATCGCCTTCAACCAGATCGTCAATCAGGCGGCCACCCACTTCTACCGCACCGGCATGCCGATCCCGATCACCGTACGCCTCCCCTCCGGAGGCACCGCCGGCTCGGGCCCCTTCCACAGCCAGAGCATGGAAGGGATCTACGCCCAGTATCCCGGCCTGGTCGTGCTCACCCCGGCCTCGGTGAGCGACGCCTACCACATGCTCATCGACGGTGCCGCGCTGGATGACCCGGTGATTTTCTGCGAGCACAAGTTTCTCTACCGCTGGCTCAAGTCCAAGTCGATCAACGGCGACCACCTGCCCATCGGCCAGGCGCGGATCGTCAGAACCGGCAAGCACGCCACCGTCGCAGCCTACAGCGCGATGGTCCACGAGGCCGTCCGCGCCGCCGAAAGACTGCAAGCGGACGGTTGGGAAATCGAGGTGGTGGACCTGCGTTCGATCAAACCCTTGGACATTGATACCGTGCTCGCCTCCGTCGCCCGCACCGGCCGCCTGTTGGCCGTCGGCGAAGCATTCCCCTGGGGCGGAGTGACGGCGGAGGTCGTTTCCCGCGTGACCGAAGGAGGCTTTCATCTGTTAGACGCGCCGCCCCAACGCCTCAACTCCCGGGACACCCCGGTTCCCTATCATCCGAAACTCTGGGCCGCCCACCGCCCCACTCCCGAATCCATCTGCCAGGCGCTTCGCAAATTGCTCGCCTTCTGATTTCAGCATTTCAGCCTCTCAGAACCCCAGTTTTCCCCGAAAATGCCCACCGTCCCCATCCTCATGCCGCAGCTCGGCGAATCGATCGCCGAGGCCACCGTCATCCGCCTTGGCGTCGCGGTGGGCGACGCGGTGCGTGCCGATCAGGAAATCATCGAGGTGGAGACCAACAAGGCGGTCATGGGTGTGACCACCGTCTGCAACGGCATCGTTTCCGAAATCCGCGTGCAGGAAGGCGTTTCCTACTCGGTGGGCAGCCTGCTGGGCCTCCTCGAAGTCACAGCGGAAGAAGTCGTGCGCACCGGTGTGGAAACCCTCGAATCACTTGAGGAAAAACGCAGCGCCGCCGGGCAAAACATCTCGCCGGAAAATGCCGAGGCGAACCTCCATTTCTCCGTCGATGCCGATGACGCCTACGAGGAATCCCCCGCTGTGGTTCCCAGCGTGAAAGGCCTGCCCGTTCCCGCCGGAACCATGGGGGCGCACTACATTTCACCCCGCATGCGAGCCCGCATGGACGACCTCGGCCTGCGCGAGGCGGACATCTCCGCGGTTGCCGGCACCGGCGCGGGCGGCCGCGTCACCGTCGAGGATCTCGAACGCTTCATCGACTACCTGGAAGCCTGGCCCAGCGCCCCCGCCTCCCCCATGCGCCTCGCCGTGGCCGATGCGATGCGTCGCAGTTGGACCCGCCCGCTCGCCACCGTCGGCCTGCCCGCCATGCTCGACCGCGTGCTCGATCACCGCCGCACCCACACCCCAAAACCCGGCCTCACGCTCTACATGCTGCGGGCCTTCGCCCTCGCCATTGCGGAAAACCCCGCCACCGCCGGCTATCTCATCGGTGACAAGGTCGTGCATCCCCGCTCCTTCGACATCGGCGTGGCCGTCCAGATCGACGACGGCGTGGTGGTCCCGGTCATGCGCAAGGTGGACCAGAAACCCCTGCCCGATCTGATCAACGAATACGACGATCTCGTCACCCGCGCCCGCCGCCGCCGCCTCACCGAGGAGGACTGCCGTGGCGGCATCGCCACCGTCACCAACTTCGGCACCTTCGGGCTCACCCTCGGCACGCCCATCCCCCTTCCCAATGAAACACTCATCCTCGGCATCGGCGCTGGCGTTAAAAAACCCGTCTGGAGCACCGAGGTCGAAGCCTTCCTTCCCGCCACCGTCGCGGACATCTTCCTCACCTTCGATCACCGCGTCGTCGATGGCGGCGGCGCCGGCGTCCTGCTGGGGAGAGTCGCCGAACTCCTGAAACACCCGGAATCGCTCTGACCCCACGGATTTATCCCAAGATTTCCGAACTCCCCATCGTTCCCCCCGGTGAATTCCACACCTGCCGACCCCACCCCTCCCATGCCGGAATCCCGGGAATCCTTCGTCACGAAGGCCATGGCGAACCACGAGTCGGCCCTCATCGGCTATGCCGCCACCATTCTCCATGATACCGACCGCGCCCGCGATGTGGTCCAGGACACCTTCGTCCGCCTCTGCCAGCAGGACCCGGACAAGGTGCGGGACAACCTCAAGTCCTGGCTCTACACCGTCTGCCGCAACCGCTCGCTCGACCTGCTTCGCAAGGACAAACACACCGAACCCATCGAGGAAATCCGCTGGAGACGCGTCGCCGGCCCCGGACTCCAGCCCGACGAGCAGGTGGAGTTCGACGAAAAACTCTCCCGCGTCATGAAAATCATGGAACGCCTCACCGACAATCAGCGCGAGTGCATCCTGCTGAAATTCAGGCAGGGTCTCAGCTACCAGGAAATCGAAAAAGTCACCGGTCTCACCCAAGGCAACATCGGTTTCCTCATCCACACCGGCCTCAAGCGCCTCCGCGAACTGATTCCCGACGAACTTCGCTGACCGCATCCACCACCCCACCTTCCCAATGATGAAACTCCACCCCGAGGATCCCCGCCTGACCGCCTGGCTGCTGGGCGAGCTTGCCGCGGAAGACGCCGCCGCCATCGAGCGGGCCGTCGCCGCGGACCCGGCGCTGCGCCTTGCCGTGGGAGAATTGGAAAAAACCCAGCGTTTCCTCGTCGATGCGCTCGCTCCCGCGGGAAAACCCGAACTCCTTCCCCGCCAGCGCGACCTCGTCCTCCAGGCCGCCCGCGAATCGGACAGACAGAGCGCCCCCGCAGGCACCACCGCGCCGCGAGGGAAAGCCGCGCCATGGTTGTTCCCGCTTGCCGCCGCAGCGGTTCTCACCATCGCCGCCCTCGCCCTGCTCAATCTTCCCTCCCCGGACGATAAATCCGCGAAACAAGACCTCCCGGACACAAAGCCGGATGGCAACCCATCCATCGAGATCGCCCTCATGCCCGCCCCCGCTCCACCGGAACCCGGCAGCGGGCAGAACACTCCGCGCCCGACCGCTTCCAGCAGCCTCATGGCCGCCGCCAAAGCCCGCTCCCGTTCCCTTGAGGAAAACGGCGACCTTTTCCTCAGAAAAGTCGCCGAACAACTCGCCGAAGCCCCCGTCCCTTCCGGGAAAGACCTGCCGCCACTCGTCCGCCGCGCGTCGGTGAACGCCATCGAGCACCCGGATCTCCCCCTGCCCGTTCACGCCGGCCGCGCCAGCCTCGGCTGGATCACCCGCTCCATTCGCGGCGAGCGCAAACTCCCGCCCGCCAACGCCGTCCGCACCGAGGAAATCCTCAACCACTTCACCCTCAGGCCCGGCGGCCCCGCCTCCGTCGCGCGTGGCGTCACCCTTTCCACCGAGTCCGTTTCCTGCCCGTGGAAACCCTCCTCCACCCTGCTTCTCGTCTCATTCCGCGGTGCCGCCGACACCGCCCGCGAAGTCACCGCCACCTACAAGGCGAATCCCGCCGCAGTCCGCAGCTACCGCCTCCTCGGCTTCTCCACCGTCGCCGGAAACCCCGCCGCCAAGCTCCCATCCGGCCTGCCCGCAAAATCCGTCACCTCCCTCGTCATCGAAATCGAGCCCGCCTCCCCCACCGCCAACCTCGGCACCATCGAGTGGACCGTCGCAGGCCAGCCCGCTCCCATCGTTTCCCTTATCCGCCAAACCGACACCGAACCCTCCAACGACGCCCGTTTCGCCGCCCTGGTCTGCACCTTCGCCCACTGGCTCACCTCCGAATCCGGCTCCACCATCGATGCCGAACTCCTCTCCGCCCTCGCCCGCGAGTGCGCCTCGGACACCTTGCCGGCCGACCGCGCCGACTTCCTCAACCTCATCAATCAGGCGCTCAGCCTCTGATCGTGGCCGGGACAACCTGTCCCTGCCTGCCTCCGAAGACGCCGATCCGCATCCCGGCTAATCGCTTGCCCCCAAACGCCCGCCCGCACACACTGCGGGCAATGGAAAGACGCCTCCCCTCAGGCCTCCGCTTCGTGCTGCGCGTGCTGCGGGACTTCTTCCTGCACAACCACGGACTGCTCCTCACCGGCTCCGTCGCGTTCAACATGATGCTCTCCCTCATCCCGCTTTGCGCGGTGCTGGTCGTCGTCTTCTCGCGTTTCATCGATCCGGACCTCCTCATGCGGTCCCTCACCACCGAACTCGAAATCATCGCTCCCGCCTTCGCGCCCACCGTCGGGGAAGTGCTGGAAGGTTTCCTGCGGGACCGGAATCTCGTCGGCGGCATCGGTCTGCTGACTTTACTCTTCTTCAGCTCCAAGGCCTTCAGGGTGCTTGAGGACGCCTTCGCGATCATCTTCCACAAGCCGCTGCCCTCATTGAGGCGCAAGTTTTGGGTCTCCGCGCTGCTTCCCTATCTTTTCATCCTCATCGTCGCCGCCGGCCTCATTCTGATCACCATCGCCAATGCACTGCTATCTTCCGGTGGCCGCCTCCACCAATGGTTCCCGGACGCCTTCCCACACGTCGGGAAACACGCCGCCACCATCGTCTATCTCGTGAGTCTCGCGGGCCTCGTCCTGCTTTTCACCCTCCTCTACACCATCATGCCCGTGGCGAAGGTTTCCCTCCGCCGCGCTCTCGCCGGCGGATTCGCCGCCACCGTCCTCTGGGAAATCACCCGCTGCATTCTCGTCGCCTGGTACGCCGGCATCTCCACGGTCAACCTCATCTACGGATCCATGGCCACCATCATCGTCATTCTCCTCACCCTTGAGGCCGCGGCTCTGATCCTTCTGCTGGGTGCCCAGGTCATCTCCGAACTCCAACGCAATGCGAACCTCGGCCTCGCCTGGCATCAGGATCCTCCCGACGAAACTCCGGCCGACTGACTCGCCAGTCCCGCCCACAGGGACGATTCCACGCACGGATTGCTATCCGCTGGACCTCGTCACGGACATCGCCCATTCATCCGGAAGCAGGACCATCCCAAGGGGTAAAATACGCGTAGTCTTGGCGACTTCCTGCGGTGCAAGCACCTCATTACCTGCGATTATCCCTTCAACACGCAACCACGCTCCTCCACATGATCACCAAAATCGACCACCTCGGCATCGCCGTCCAATCCCTCGACGAATCGATCCCCTACTACGAAAACGTCCTCGGCCTCAAATGCGAGGGCCGCGAGGAGGTTGAATCCCAAAAGGTCCGCACCGCCTTCTTCGCCGCAGGCGACGTCCACCTCGAACTCCTCGAACCCACCTCGCCCGAGAGCCCCATCGCCAAGTTTCTCGAAAAGAACCCCGCCGGCGGCATCCACCACATCGCCTTCGCCACCGATGATATCTCGGGTCAACTCACCCGGGCCAGGGACAAGGGCGCGAAACTCATCCACGAAGTCCCCTTCGAAGGAGCCGGGGAGAAACTCGTCGCCTTCCTCCACCCCAAATCAACCTTCGGCGTGCTCACCGAGTTCTGCCAGCCCGTCAAGGCCCACTGATCACGCCTACCCCACACCACCACCCGCCATGGCCATCGACCCCAATCTGCTGGACGGACTGAAACAACGCCGCGAGGAAGCGCTCATCGGCGGCGGCATTGACCGCATCGAGAAACGCCACGAAAAAGGCCTGCTCTCCGCCCGTGAACGCCTCGCCGCCTTCTTCGATGGCGGTCAATTCATCGAATTCGGCATGCACGCCCACCACTCGTGCACCAACTTCGGACTGGAAAAACGCAAGATGCCCGGTGACGGCGTCGTTTGCGCCACCGGCTATGTCGATGGCCGCCCCGTCGCCGCCTACGCCCAGGACTTCACCGTCGGCGGCGGCGCCGTCGGCGCCATCCACGCCAAGAAAATCTGCGACCTGCTCGACTTCGCCATCAAGGCGGGCATCCCCGTCGTCGGCATCAACGACTCCGGCGGCGCGCGCATCCAGGAAGGCATCGAGGCGCTCTCAGGCTACGGCCAGATCTTCTTCCGCAACGTCCTCGCCTCCGGCGTCATCCCCCAGATCTCCGTCATCGCCGGCCCCTGCGCCGGTGGTGCCGCCTACTCCCCCGCGCTCACCGATTTCATCATCATGACGCGGAAAAACTCGAACATGTTCATCTGCGGCCCGGACGTCATCAAGGCCGCCACCGGCCAGGCCGCCTCGCTCGACCAGTTCGCCTCCGCGGACGCCCATGCCAGCGTCTCGGGAAACATCCACCTCATCGCCGAGGACGACGAACACGCCATCCGGCTCACCCGCCAACTGCTGGACTACCTGCCCTCCAACAACCTGGGCGACCCGCCCCACAAGATGAACAACGAGATCCCCTATGCCGAGGATCCCGTCATGAATGATATCATTCCCGCCGATCCGAAACATCCGCTCGACATGCATAAAGTCATCGAGCGCCTGATGGACCCCGGCTCGTGGTTCGAGATCCAGCCGGACTACGCGCCGAACATGCTCACCGGTTTCGCCAAACTCGAAGGCCTCGTCATCGGCATCATCGCCAACCAACCCACCGTCAAGGCCGGTTGCATCGATATCGACTCCTCGGACAAAGCCGCCCGTTTCATCCGCGTCTGCAATATCTACTCCATCCCCGTGCTCTCGCTCGTCGATGTCCCGGGTTTCATGCCCGGCCTCGCCCAGGAACGCGGCGGCATCATTCGCCACGGCGCCAAAATGCTCTTCGCGTGGGCCTCCTGCACCACCCCCAAGATCACCCTCATCTGTCGCAAGGCCTACGGCGGAGCCTACCTTGCCATGTGCTCCAGCGACATGGGCGCGGACTTCGTCTTCGCCTGGCCCACCGCCGAGATCGCCGTCATGGGAGCCCAGGGTGCCATGAAGGTCCTCTACAAGAAGGAACTCGAGGAAGCCGAGGATCCCGTCTCCCTCGAAAAGGAACTTCGCGCCGCCTATTCCGAGAAGTTCTCCTCGCCCTATCAGGCCGCCTCCAACGGCATGATCACCGACGTCATCGACCCCGCCGTCTCGCGTTCCACCCTCGCCCTCGCCTTCCGCGGCATCATGGGCAAACACGAAACCCGCCCGCCGAAGAAACACGGCAACATCCCGCTCTGACATCTCATGCAAGTCCTCGCCTTCCTTGCCTCGACCCCCGGCAGCGCCGGGCAGTCACGCTCGATTCTCGATGCCTTTCCCCACATGGCGGGCATGCTCATGGTCATGGTCACGCTCGCCGTCCTCTGGGGCGTCTGCGCCCTCACGGCCTCTCTCGTCAAGCTGCTCCTGCCCGAAGCGAAACCCACCGCCCGAACCACCGCCGCCGCTCCGGCCCCAAAACCCGCCGCCGCCGCTCCGGAACCCGCCGGATCCGGCATCGCCCCGGAAATCGTCGCCGTCATCGCCGCCGCCGTCGCCACCGTCACCCGCGACCAACCCGTCCGCATTGTTTCCATCAAGCCGATGAGCACCAGTTGGGAGCGCGCCGGCCGTCAATCCGTTCTCACCTCACACCGCATCCGCTAACATCTATCACATATCGCCATGGACCATCTCCGCATCACCGTCGAAGGAAAGGTTTACGACGTCACCGTCGAAAAAATCGGCTCGGAATCCGCCGCCGCTCCAGGTCCCGCGCCCGTCGTTCGCGCCGCGACACCCGCGCCGGCCCCTGCTCCAGCCCCGAAACCCGTCGCCACCGGAGCGGGCGACGCCGCAAGCCCTCTCGCCGGCATCGTCCAGGCCATCGAGGCCGCCGTCGGCTCCACCGTCAACGAGGGCGACCTCGTCCTCACTCTCGAGGCCATGAAGATGTACACCCCCATCAATGCCGTCGCCTCCGGAACCATCACCGCCATCCACGTCAAGATCGGCGACGCCGTCGAGGAAGGACAGGCGCTCTACACGATCGGTTGATAGCTCATTCCCAGCGAATCCATGGACAAACTCTACGAACTCTGGATGACCACCGGATTTTCCCATCTGCAATGGCAGATGGTGGTGATGTGGGCGGTCGTCGCCGTGCTGCTCTATCTCGCCATCGTCAAGGGATTCGAGCCTCTTCTTCTCGTTCCGATCTCGCTGGGAGCGCTCGTCGCCAACCTTCCGATTCACGACTTCATCCTGCAACACCCGCAGGGCGACGAACCGGGCGGCTTGTTCTACTATCTGAACCAGGGCATCAAACTCCAGATCTTCCCGCCGCTCATCTTCCTCGGTGTGGGCGCGCTCGTGGACTTCGGCCCGCTGATCGCCAACCCCCGCACGCTGCTGCTCGGCGGCGCCGCGCAGTTCGGCATCTTCGGCACCTTCCTCGCGGCCCCGCTTTTCGGGTTCGATCTCGCCCAGTCCGCCGCCATCGGCGTGATCGGCGGCGCGGACGGCCCCACCTCGATCTTCACCGCGTCCAAACTCGCACCCGACCTTCTCGGTCCGATCGCGGTGGCCGCATACAGCTACATGGCCCTCGTGCCGCTCATCCAGCCGCCGATCATGAAGCTGCTCACCACGGATGCCGAGCGCCGCATCAAGATGAAAACCCTGCGAAAGGTCAGCCAACTCGAAAAACTGATCTTCGCCGCGGTGGTCATGTCGTTCTGCTGCATCATCGTCCGCGACGCGGCGCCGCTGATCTCCATGCTCTTCATCGGCAACCTGCTGCGCGAGTGCAAGGTCACCGACCGCCTCGTCAAGGCCGCCCAGAACGAGATCATCAACATCGTCACCATCTTCCTCGGCCTCTGCGTGGGGCTCAAAATGGGCATGGGGGACGGTGGCAAACACCTCTTCCTCAATCCGCAGACACTCGGCATCCTCGTGCTGGGCGTGGTCGCCTTCGGCGTCGCCACTGGAAGCGGCGTCCTGATGGCCAAACTCATGAACGTTTTCAGCAAGAACAAGATCAACCCGCTCATCGGCTCCGCCGGAGTCTCCGCCGTGCCCATGGCCGCGCGCGTCTCCCAGGATGTCGGCCAGAAATACGATCCCACGAACTACCTGCTCATGCACGCCATGGGCCCCAACGTCGCCGGCGTCATCGGCAGCGCCCTCGCCGCGGGTTATTTCATCTCGATGCTCAAGTGACCGCCCCCCGTCCGACCGCGTTTTCCCAGTAACATGAACAAACCATATCCCATCCTCACCGCCGAAGAAGCCGCCGCTCTCGTCAACCACAATGAAACCATCGGCTTCAGCGGATTCACCCCCGCCGGCGCCGCCAAGGTCATCCCCACCGCCATCGCCGGGAAAGCCATGGCCGAGCATGCCGCCGGACGAGACTTCAAGGTGGGCGTCATCACCGGCGCCTCCACCGGCCCGTCCCTCGACGGAGCCCTCGCCAAGGCGGACGCGATCAAGTTCCGCACGCCCTATCAGTCGGACAAGGACCTGCGCGCCAGCATCAACGCCGGCAAGACGCACTTCTTCGACATGCACCTCTCCCTGCTGCCGCAATACGTGCGCTACGGCTTCCTGGGGGACGTGGACTGGGCCATCGTCGAGGCCGCGGATGTTTCCGTGGACGGCAAGATCCTGCTAACCACCAGCGTCGGTGCCGCACCCACCTTCCTCTCGAATGCGAAGAGGGTTCTCATCGAAGTCAATACCCGCCATCCGAAGGAACTGCTGGGATTCCACGACATCTACGAACCCGAATCCCCGCCGCACCGCCGCCCGATTCCGATCTGCAACGCGGAGGACCGCATCGGCACCCAGCGCGTCTGGGTGGACCCGAAGAAAATCGCCGGCATCGTCCACTCGAACCGTCCCGACGAGGTCAAGGACTTCAGTCCGGTCACCGATGTCACCACCAGGATCGGTCTCAACGTCGCCGAGTTCCTCGCCGGGGAAATCCGCAACGGCCACATCCCGAAAAGCTTCCTGCCCATCCAGTCGGGCGTCGGAAACGTTGCCAACGCCGTCCTCGGAGCCATGGGCGACCATCCGGAAATCCCACGCTTCCAGATGTATTCGGAAGTCATCCAGGACTCCGTGATCGAACTGGTGAAACAGGACCGCTGCGGCTTCGTGAGCGGTGTTTCCCTGACCGTCACCGACCCCGTCCTTCAAAGCATCTACGACAACCTCGACCACTTCCGCGGCCGCCTGCTGCTGCGCCCGCAGGAAATCGCCAACAACCCGGAAATCGTCCGCCGCATCGGCATCATCTCCATCAACACCGCGTTGGAAGCCGATATCTTCGGAAACATCAACTCCACCCACGTTCTCGGCCAGAAGATGATGAACGGCATCGGCGGTTCCGGAGACTTCACCCGCAACGCCTACATCTCCATCTTCACCTGCCCGTCCACCGCCAAGGATGGAAACATTTCCGCCATCGTCCCGATGTGCTCGCACATGGACCACAGCGAGCACTCGGTGCAGGTGCTCGTCACCGAACACGGAGTCGCCGACTTCCGCGGCAAAGACCCCCGCGAACGCGCCGAAGCGGTCATCAACAACTGCGTGGATCCCTCTTACAAGGATCTGCTCCGGACCTACTTCAAACTCACCGAAAACGGCCACACCCCGCAATCCTTCCGCTCCGCCTTCGCCTTCCACGAGACGTTCCTCGAAACCGGAGATATGCGCAACACGAAGTTCTGAGACAGAAGACGGAAGAAAAGAAAATGACTGGTCCAAGCGCCGCCGCTTTCGCTCTCTGATCTGCTGTCTCAAAGTCTTCTGTCTTCTGTCTCAACCCGACTTTCCATTCCCAATACCATGTCCAAACTTCTAACTGAATTCCCCGGGCACACCTACGAGCAATGGCACGCCGCGGCGGAAGCCCTGCTCAAGGGAGCGCCGTTCGAACAGAAGCTCGTCAGCAAAACCTACGAGGACATCACCATCCAGCCGATCTACCGGCGCGAGGACATCGCGGATCTGGAACACCGGAAACATTTCCCCGGTTCCGCGTCACTCGTCCGCAGCAGCCGGGCCGATGGTTTCCTCAAGTCCGGCTGGGAGGTCTCGCAGGAACTCAAGGCTCCCACGCCGGAAGCCCTCAACGCCATCATCCATGAGGGATTGAACGGCGGCCAGAGCGAGCTGAACATCTTCGTCGGCTGCGGCCAGGACGACTGCTGCACCGGCGGCGTGAAACTCGACACCGCCGCGGACGTGAAAACCGCTCTCTCCGGTGTCGCCCTGGACGCCGTTTCCACCTGGTGGCAGTGCGGCCCGTCTTCCGCCGCCGTCGCGTCCCTCGTCATCGCCGCCGCCGGAGAAATGGGCGTTTCTCCCGACAAGCTCCGCGGCGGATTTGAAAACGATCCCCTCGCCGACCTCGTCGCGAAAGGCGCGTCGCGCCAGCCACTCTCGATGCGCTACGACCACATGGCCGCCCTCACCGACTACGCGGCGAAGAAGGCCCCCGGCCTGCGCACGATCAGCGTGAAGGGCGACGTCTATCACAACGCCGGAGCCACCGCCACGCAGGAACTCGGCTGCGTGATCGCCACTCTCGTCTCCTACATCGAGGAAATGAAGACCCGCGGTCTCTCACCCGAAACCACGCTCTCCAAAGTCCGCATCCGCCTCTCCGTCGGCTCGGATTACTTCATGGAAATCGCCAAAATCCGCGCCGCCCGCTGGCTCTGGAGCAAGGTGGCCGCCGCCTACGGCGTGGAAAACGCTCCCGTCCACATCCACGCCAGCACCTCGAAGTGGAACAAGACCACCTACGACGCCCACACCAACATGCTGCGCGTCACCTCGGAAGCGTTCGCCGCCGTCGCCGCCGGCGTGGACAGCCTCCACATCGACCCCTACGACGAGATATCAGGAAAAACCGACGAATTCTCCCGCCGCATCGCCCGCAACCTCCACACCATCCTCCGCGAGGAGTGCGGGCTTGATAGAGTCATCGATCCCGCCGGCGGCTCCACCTACATCGAGTGGCTCACCGACACGATCGCCGCCAAAAGCTGGGAAATCTTCCAGGACATCGAGAAACAGGGCGGAATGCCCGCCGCCCTCGAAGCCGGCTCCGTACAACAAGCCGTGCAAGCCGTCGCCAAGGCGAAGTTCCAGAACCTCCGCCGCCGCAAGGACAAGATCGTCGGCTCCAACATGTATCCCGATCTCAAGGGTAAAAAACTTGCCATCCACACGGCCGAGTGCCGGGTCGGCCAGCCAATCCCCGGCGCCCAACCGCCGCAACCGCTCGATCTAACGGTTTCCGCGAACGCGTCGATGATCGAACAAGCCGTCGCCGCCGCCAAGGCCGGGGCCACCAAACTCTCGCTCGCCGCCGCCACCGGACTCACCTGCTCCGAGGGCGGTCCCGTCATCACGCCGCTCCCGCAATGCCGCGCCGCCGGGGAATACGAGGCCCTGCGCGACGCCTCCGCCGCCTTCGCCGGGAAAACCGGAGCCGCTCCCGCCATCCTCCAGCTCAACATGGGCCCCTCGCGCAAATACCGCCTGCGCGCCGACTGGACAGCCGCCTTCTTCGAAGCCGCCGGCTTCGCCGTCGATGGCAGGCGCGACTTCAAATCCGCCGAAGACGCCGTCGCCGCCCTGACGGAATCGCCGGCCGCCATCGCCGTCATCACCTCGGACGACGCCACCTATTCCGAAACCGCCGAAGCCCTCGCCAAGGCCGTCAAAGCCGCGAAACCCGGCGTCCACCTGCTCCTCGCCGGAGCGCCCGGCGAAAACGAAACCGCGTGGCGCGCCGCCGGAGTCGATGAATTCGTCAACGTCCGCAGCAACAACTACGAGTTGAACGAACAGCTTCTCAAGATCGCAGGCGTGATTTGACCACAGATTACACGGATTTCACAGATGAAGATTCTTAAACCACAAACCCAATCCGCGAAATCCGTGAAATCTGTGGCTCAAACGTATAATTCCAAATTACACGGACTGTAACCTCAAACGACGCTACCAAAGCGCCACTCTTCCACTGATCACTCGGCACTCAACAATCTTCCCACCATGTCCCGCCCCGCCTTCGCCTCCATCCCCTATTCCGCCGCCCCCTCCAAGACCGGCTACGACCAATGGTGCAAGGATCTTGAAAAAGAACACGGCAAGCCCGTCGGCGAAATCGTCTGGGACACCATGGAGAAAATCCCGGTCAAGCCGCTCTACACCGAGGACGACCTCGCCGGCATGGAACACCTGGACTATCAGGCCGGCATCGCCCCCTTCCTCCGCGGCCCCTACGCCACGATGTATTGCTTCCAGCCGTGGACCATCCGCCAATACGCCGGATTCTCCACCGCCGAGGAATCCAACGCCTTCTACCGCAGGAATCTGGCGGCCGGCCAGAAGGGCCTCTCCGTCGCCTTCGACCTCGCCACCCACCGCGGCTATGACTCGGACCACGAGCGCGTCGTCGGCGATGTCGGAAAAGCCGGTGTCGCCATCGACTCGATCCTCGACATGAAGATCCTCTTCGACAGCATCCCGCTCGACAAGGTCTCCGTCTCCATGACCATGAACGGCGCGGTCCTCCCCGTGCTCGCGTTCTACATCGTCACCGCTCTCGAACAGGGAGCCACCCTCGACCAGCTTTCCGGCACGATCCAGAACGACATCCTCAAGGAATACATGGTGCGGAACACCTACATCTATCCGCCCGCGCCCTCGATGAAGATCATCGCGGACATCTTCGAGTTCACCTCCCGGAACATGCCGAAGTTCAACTCGATCTCCATCTCCGGCTATCACATGCAGGAAGCCGGAGCCACCGCCGACCTCGAAATGGCCTACACCCTCGCCGACGGCTGGGAATACCTCCGCACCGGCATCGCCGCCGGCATCGACATCGACGCCTTCGCGCCCCGCCTCTCGTTCTTCTGGGCCCAAGGCAAGAACCACTTCATGGAAGTCGCGAAAATGCGCGCCGCCCGCATGCTCTGGGCGAAGATCGTCAAAACCTTCAACCCGAAAAACCCGAAGTCGCTCGCGCTGCGCACCCACTCGCAAACCTCCGGCTGGTCCCTCACCGAACAGGATCCCTTCAACAACGTCGCCCGCACCTGCATCGAGGCCATGGCCGCCACCCTCGGCCACACCCAGTCTCTGCACACCAACGCGCTCGACGAAGCCATCGCCCTGCCCACCGACTTCTCCGCCCGCATCGCCCGCAACACACAGCTTTTCCTGCAGGACGAAACCGCCATCTGCCGCGTCATCGATCCCTGGGGCGGCTCCTACTACGTCGAGGCACTCACCCACGAACTCATGCACCGCGCGTGGGCGCACATCATGGAAGCCGCCGAACTCGGCGGCATGTCCAAGGCCGTCGAAGCCGGCATTCCCAAAATGCGCATCGAGGAAGCCGCCGCCCGCCGCCAGGCCCGCATCGACTCCGGAGAGGAAACCATCGTCGGCGTGAACAAATACCGCCTCGCCAAGGAAGACCCGCTCGACATCCTCGATGTGGACAACACGGCTGTTAGAATATCACAGATCGAACGCCTCGACAAACTCCGCGCCGAGCGCGACGAGTCCGCCTGCCAGGCCGCGCTCAAGGCCCTCACCGATTGCGCCGGTGGCGGCGAAGGCAACCTGCTCGCCCTCGCCATCGAGGCCACCAAGGCCCGCGCCTCTCTCGGCGAGATTTCCGACGCGCTGGAAAAACACTTCGGCCGCTACACCGCGGTCATCCGCTCGATCTCCGGTGTTTACGGCAAGGAATTCAGCAATCAGGGCGACATGAACGACATTCCCGAACTCATCCAACGCTTCGAAGCCGCCGAGGGCCGCCGCCCGCGCCTCATGGTCGCCAAAATGGGCCAGGACGGCCACGACCGCGGCGCGAAAGTCGTTTCCACCGCGTATGCCGACATGGGCTTCGACGTTGACATCGGCCCGCTCTTCCAAACCCCCGCCGAAACCGCGAAACAAGCCGTCGAGAACGATGTTCACGTCGTCGCCATGAGTTCCCTCGCCGCCGGACACAAGACGCTGCTGCCGCAACTCATCGACGAGTTGAAAAAACTCGGCCGCGAAGACATCATGGTCGTCTGCGGAGGCGTCATTCCCGCCCAGGACTACGACTACCTCTACCAAAACGGGGCCGCCGCCATCTTCGGCCCCGGCACCGTCATCCCGGACTCGGCCCGCAAGATCCTGCAACTGCTTCTGGAGCAGGTGGAAGAGTGAAACGTGCGGAGTTTTCCCCGCCAAGCTTGCGGAAATCCGAAAACGCGGGCAGAATGGCCGCCATGATCCGGTCATTGATCCTTTCGTTCGTTTGCACCAGCGCCGCCGCCGCACAATCCTATGCTCCGGTCAACGACCGGCCGCCGCAGTTGGCGCGCGAGTTCCGCGGCGCGTGGGTGGCCACGGTCCACAATCTCGACTGGCCCAGCTCCAAGGGCCTTGGCGCGGGCGCCCAGCAGTCGGAAGCGCGCGCCATCCTCGACCGGATGGTGTCCCTGAAAATGAATGCCGTGCTGCTGCAAGTCCGCCCGAGCTGCGATGCGGTCTATCAATCATCCCACGAACCATGGAGCCAGTGGCTCACCGGCAGCATGGGCCGCTCGCCGGGCTATGATCCCCTCGCCTACTGGATCCGCGAGGCCCATGCGCGCGGGATCGAGGTGCATGCCTGGTTCAATCCCTTCCGGGCGCTGTCAAACGCGTCCCACCCCGCGTCCGGCAACCACGTCACCCGCAGCGCGCCGCATGTCATCAGGCGTTACGGCTCGCTGGTCTGGTGCGATCCGGCAAACCCGGAAACCCGCGAGCGGGCCATGCGCGCCATCATGGATGTCGTCAGCCGCTATGATGTCGATGGCGTCCACCTCGATGATTACTTTTACCCCTATCCCACAGGCGGCATCGGTTTTCCGGATGGAAAAACCCCGGCCCAGCGCCGCGCCTACGTCGATGGTTTCGTCAGCGGTCTCTACAAGAACGTGAAGTCCAGAAAACCGTGGGTGCGCGTCGGCATCAGTCCGTTCGGCATCTGGCGGCCGGGCGTGCCTTCCGGCATCGAGGCCGGGATCGACAGTTATGAACAACTCGCCGGCGACTCGCGCAAGTGGCTGAAGAACGGCTGGGTCGATTACCTCGCGCCGCAACTCTACTGGCGCATCTCGCCGCGGAAGCAGAGTTTCCCCGCGTTGTTGGAGTGGTGGCGCGCCCAAGGCAGCCGTCCGGTGTGGCCTGGCATTGCCACGGCGCGCATCCAGTCGTCCGAGGATCCGGGCCGGCCCGCGTCCGAGATCATCAACCAGATCGCCCTTAGCCGCCAGATCGGCCGCAACTGGAACGGCCACATCCACTGGAGTGTGAAAAGCCTGATGACCAACCGCGGCGGCATCAACGGCAAGCTCTCCGGCACTTACACCCAGCCCGCCGCCGTGCCGCCGATGACCTGGGTTTCCTCCAAGGCCCCGGCAGCTCCCGGGGCGAGCGCTTCCGTTCAGGGTGCGAACACCGTCATCAGTTGGAAACCCGACGATCGCGCCGCGAAAGTCGCCATTCAGACCCGCAATGGCGGCGCCTGGCGGACGATGAAAATCACCCGCGCGGGCAACGGCCAAACGACAGTCCCCCGCGCGGACGCGGTCGCCATCACCGCCATCGACCGCTTCGGCAACACTTCCGCGCCAAAGGTGCTCGGGTTGCGGTGATATCCTGGGAGTCGCGCTTCGATCCGGATAACCGCCACCCCGGGCATCCCCGCGGACGCGCCTACGCCACGGCGGCCTCGGTCTGTTTGTCCACGTCCTCGCGGAGGTTTTCGATGATGTAGTCCTGGCGTTCGGGGGTGTTTTTGCCCATGTAGAAGGCGAGCAGTTCCTTGACGCCCTTGCCTTCCTCGTATTCGACGGGATCGAGGCGCATGTCCGGGCCGATCATGAAGCCGAACTCGTCGGGTGAGATTTCACCGAGTCCCTTGAAACGGGTGATCTCGGCGTTCCTGCCGAGTTTGTCGAGGGCCTTGCGGCGCTCGCTGTCATCATAACAATAGATCGTCTCCTTCTTGTTGCGCACGCGGAACAGCGGTGTTTGGAGAATGAAAACATGGCCGTCGCGGATCAGTTCGGGGAAAAACTGGAGAAAAAACGTGAGAAGCAAAAGACGGATGTGCATGCCGTCCACGTCGGCATCGGTGGCGATGACGACACGCCTGTAGCGGAGGTCCTCGATGCCGTCCTCGATATTGAGCGCGGCCTGGAGCAGGGCGAACTCCTCGTTTTCATAAACGATCTTGCGGGCGAGGCCGAAGGTGTTGAGCGGCTTGCCGCGCAGCGAGAAGACGGCCTGGGTCTCCACGTCACGGGACTTGGTGATCGAGCCGGAGGCGGAGTCGCCCTCGGTGATGAAGAGGGTGGATTCGTCGCGACGCTTGTGTTTGGTGTCGAAGTGGACGCGGCAGTCGCGGAGTTTCTTGTTATGGACCTTCGCCTGCCTGGCCCGCTCGCGGGCGATCTTCTGCACGCCCTTGAGATCCTTGCGCTCGCGTTCGGCGGCGTTGATGCGCTTCTGGATGGCCTCGGCTACCTGGGAGTGCTTGTGCAGGTAGTTATCAAGATTGGTCTTGAGGAAATTGCCGATGAAGGCGCGCAGCGATTCGCCGTCCGGCGCGATGGTGGCGGAACCGAGCTTGGTCTTGGTCTGGGATTCGAAGACCGGCTCGACGATGCGCACGCAGACGGCGGCCTCGATGCCGGCCCGGATGTCGGCGGGATCGTATTGTTTCTTGTAGAAGCCGCGGACCACCTGGACGAGCGCCTCGCGGAAGGCGGCGAGGTGGGTGCCGCCTTGCGAGGTGTTCTGGCCGTTGACGAAACTGTAATACTCCTCGCCGCTCTCGGCGGTGTGGGTGAAGGCGATCTCGATATCCTTGCCGACGAGGTGGATCGGCGGATAGAGCGGCTCGTTTTCCATCTCCTCGCGCAGCAGGTCCAGCAGGCCGTCCTTGGAACGGAACTTCCTGCCGTTGAAGTTCACCGTGAGCGCCGGGTTGAGATAGGAGTAGTAACGGCACATCTTCTCCACGAAGGCCTCCTTGTATTTCGCCTTGACCGGAAAAATCGCGCGGTCCAGCTCGAAGGCGAGCCGGGTTCCGTTCGCGCCGTCGTCGCGGCGCGGGTGTTTCATGTCCACGGTGAGCACGCCCTTTGAGAACTCGAGGGCTTTCGTTTCACCATCGCGCCATGCCTGGATCTCGAAGAAGTCGGAAAGCGCGTTGACGGCCTTGATGCCGACGCCGTTGAGTCCGACGGATTTCTTGAAGGCCTCGCTGTCATACTTCGCGCCGGTATTGATCTGGGCGGCGCAGTCGAAGAGTTTCCCCAACGGGATGCCGCGGCCGAAGTCCCGCACCTCCACGCGGCCCTGCCCGTCGATCTCCACCTTGATCTCCTTGCCGAAGCCCATGATGTGCTCGTCGATGGAGTTGTCGATGGCCTCCTTGAGCAGGATGTAGAGGCCGTCGTCGGGGGACGAACCGTCGCCAAGCTTGCCGATGTACATGCCGGGACGCATCCGGATGTGTTCGCGCCAGTCGAGGGATTTGATGTCGTCTTCGGTATATTCGGCAGCCATGGGGAAATCGTTTCGGGGTTCCTAAACGGATTCCCGGCCGGGTGCAAGGGCCTGTGTGGATGAGGCTGACGGCGGTTTTTTCCGGCGCTTCGAATTTCGATCTTGGCACGTCGGGCCGGACCCTGCTCATTCTCATCCTGCCGGGAGTCGCAAGCGTTCCGCCCTAGCCGGCGGCGGCGCAAATCTCCCATCTCACCCTCCGCTCCATGAGCTTCCTCTTTTTCAAGCGCGTCCTCGCCAATCCGGTCCAGGTGGGTTACATCGTCCCAAGCTCCCCCTTTCTCACCCGCCGCACCGCGAAGTTCATCGATTGCTCGAATGCCCGCACCGTGGTGGAACTCGGTCCCGGTGAAGGCTGCCACAGCCGCCGGATCGCGCGCCGTCTGAGCCGGGACTCGAAACTCATCCTCATCGAGCTGGACGCCCATTTCGCCCGGCACCTCCGCGGGCAATTCGCCGGTGACAAGCGCGTGCTCGTTCTCAACGCCGACGCCCTGCACCTGCCGGAAACACTCGCCGAGCACCAGGCCGCGGAGCCCGACTACATCGTTTCCGGCATCCCCTTCACCATCATGGACCGGGAATTGCGCGAGCGGCTGCTTTCCAACATCGCCCGGGCCATGGGGCCGAAGACCCGTTTCATCACCTACCAGGCATCGCTGCGCATTTCCGATCACGAGCATTTCAGTCTCGTGCGCCGCGAGCACTGCCTGTTCAACGTGCCCCCGCTACACGTCATGGAACTGCGGAAAACCGAAGCCCTCGCCGCTTCCTGAGCCGCTCAACGGATCAGGAAATACAGCAGGATTTTGAACACTCCCACCCAGATGATCGACACCTGGGTCACGTTCAGCGCCCGTGCGCCCGAAGTTTCCGCCGGATCGTCCGGATGCAGGCCGAATAGCCGTCCGTAGCCCAGCACCAGCCACAAACCGAGCCCGCACCACGCGGTCAGGGATAAAAACAGGGCAAGCTTCAGCCAGATCATAAGGGGGGTTACCTTCCCGGCGATCCAACCGGTGCCCGGCCGGTCCTGCAAACCCAAACCCGCCCCAATCATGGTTTTGTTTGCTATTGAGACGCCGTTTCAATAAAAACGCCAGGTGCTCGATCTCCCAAACAACGAACCTCTGGCTTGCCCGGCTCAAACGCTGTGCCGCACGACCTGGGGTCGTTCGGCGGATTTGCAGACCGGCACTTTGGCGGGAAACGTGACGGAAAGCGGCTGGAAATGGCGCATCCGCTCGGCGGAGTCGGTCTGGTTGTGGCTGAATGTCGATGGAGAAGGCCTGATTTGGGGGAGAAACGAACGCTTTGTCCTCAAACCCGGGATGTTCGCCATGACCGGCGGCGGTCCGGAGGGCCTCTGGAATTGCATCCGCCACCCGGGTGAACACCGGCTCGACTGGGTGGAAATCCCGCGCGAATGGCTGCGGCAGCGCGTGGGGGACGCCACCACCGGGTTGCGTGGCGGCCTCGCCGATTGGCTGCGTGTCGGCGGCTCGGTCGCCTTCTGCGGCCTGATGGGCGTCTGGGAGCGGGACCTCTGTGACGCCCTTGCAAGGGCGGTGGCCAGTCCCGGCCCGCTGCGTTTCCTCGCCGAGGCCCGGGTGCTCGAATGGGCCGCCGCCAGGTTCTTTGAAAACCCGCTCGCCACCGGAAACAAACCGTCGATGGCCCCATCCGCCTCCGCAGACCCGGTCAAGCGCGCCATCCACCTTCTCGGCGGGCAACTCGATCAACCGCTCGACCTCGCCGCCATCGCCAAGGCCGTCGGCGTTTCCCCGCACCACCTCTCCCGCCGGGTGGGTGGCGAAACCGGCCTCACCCTCCAACAACACCTCCGCCGCCTGCGGATCGGCCACGCCTGCGACGCGCTCGCCTCCGGCCGCATGAACGTCACGGAAGCCGCGCTCGAAGTCGGCTACCAGAGCCTCAGCCATTTCGCCAAGGCTTTCCGCGAGGAAACCGGCCTCACCCCGCGCGCATGGCTGGCCGCGCGCAAGGACAAGTGACGACCGCTTGCCCCTGCTCGATTGACCGCCACTTCCACACAACCACCCGCCAATGCCGAAGCATTGGCCTGATCGTGAAAATGCCAAAGATTCCGCTGACGAGGCGCGATAATGAAGCATGCCGGCGAGGAGGTGCTCTCACCCGCAATTTCAATTTACGCCACGATGGGCCGTGACGGCGTGTCAGGCGATGTGCCCGAGCGCCTTGAGGGTGGCGAGGGCTTCCGGGTCTTGGCCGGCGGCGGGCAGGAGTTTGCGGAGGGCGGCGACTTGGGCGGGGAGATCGGCGGTTGATAAGATCGGATGGCTTGTCTTCGGGCATCTTCTTCCGCCTTCTTTCTCGTCGCTGAGCGCTTGCCTCCGCGCGTCTGTCGGCGGACACGGGTCACCGCGCCGTTTTCAGCCGCCGGTCCCGGTAGCTGCCGCAGTTGCCGCTCCGGCGACGGTCCGTCGATTGGTGGCCTTCTGTTGGTTCTTCGACCCTTCGCTCCAGCCGCTTTCACGGCCTTCTTCGCTACTATGGCCTCTGCTGACTCCTCCAACGCTCTCGCGCCGGAGGTCTCCCCGGGTAGGGTGCATGAACTTTCGGCCCGTGCCGTCCGGCCCTACCCGATGCGTTTTTCGGTGACGGTTGGATTTCGCGTTTCCTCGCACGCTCATCGCCCGCATCGCGGCCTCGCTGCCGGTTCGTATTCCCGCGGTCGTGCCTTTGCTACGGACTTCTTTCGTGCTGAGCGCCTCGCGGCACCCGCCTTGTCTTCCGCTACGGTTGTTGTCACTGCTTCCGGTCATCTCTTTTCATATGACGGGTTCATGCCCATGCCGGGCACACGAGCGCGGACCTCAGTCCGCTCGTTCCCCCTCACCCGCCACGCATCCACCGTTTCGCCATCGCCCACAAGCACGCCGGGATCACAAGACTGGCAAACATCGCCCAGCCCGGCGCATTCCGTCCCGCCGCGCCGATGGCCGCAAACAGGAAACCCATCGGCACGCTCCCGCACGCGAGCGCGGTGATGAATTTACGGAACGGCATCCGCACCAGTCCGGCCGTGCAGGCGATCACCTCGGGCAGGATCGGCAGCGCGCGTGACAAAGCCACCATCCACCCGCCGTCGCGGCCGAAGAAGATGCGCCCGCGTTCATAATCGAGATCGCCCAGCCAGCGCCGGGCGAAACGTTCGCCGAAACAGCGACCGAGTCCGTATCCGGCGAGCCCCGCTCCCATCGATCCGGCGGCAGCCACCACCCCGCCGAGCCATGGCCCGTAGATCAAGCCCAGCGCGGACATCACCACCGTGCCGGGCACCGGCAGCACCAGATCGGAAACCAGCAGGCCGATTCCCGCCGCCCAAGCCCATGGGCCCGATGACCGCAGCCACAGGACGCTGCCTTCCGGCGTGAAGCGCCCCTCCCACGCTGCGCCCCAGATCATCCATGCGGCCAGGACGACCACGGCAAGGGCGAAAAACCAGAAAAACAATCGCATTCCGCGCGCAAACTGTCATCAGTCGAATGAAACCGGAAGGAAATCCGTCGTCTCCGGGAGGAGCGGACAGAACACGCCGGCCGCTTACGTTTAGCAATCACTGCCATGCATGCGAATTCCTTCGCCTTCCTCGCCGCCGCGATCCTCGCCACCGTCACCGGCCATGCCACCAACGTCGGCCTGTCCACCATCGAGCAACCGGTCAACCTCGGCACCGAGGCCGATCCCTCGCGCATCCCGCTGGGGCCGGTTCCCACCGAGGCGAACTATCATTACGGACGCGGTCCGGTCATCACCGCGCCCCGTCCGGTCATCCATGGCTCCATGCGCTGGGAAAACGGCGTGGAGTTGAACCAGAACCTCGCCGGCGTCTTCGGCATCGAGGTGGACAACCACGATCTCCCGCATTCCCCCGCCACCATCCGCCTGCACAAACAGCCGAAGCCCGCATACTCGCCCCACACCCGCGAGCAGGTGCTTGCCGCGACCATCCACTGCCTGCTCCGCTCGAACTCCGGCAGCCCCAAGGCTCCGATCATTCTGAAAATCACCGCCGCTGATCCGGCCGATACGGCATTGGCGGAAAAGTATGCGGGAAATTATATCAACTCACCGGACAACCATGATGGTCCTCCCGTCGAATCAACGTCCGTCCCCCACAGCTCCCTTGAAACCGATGCCTATGGAGTCACCTGGGTGGTTTTTCCCGATACGAAACCCGCGAAGAAGCCATCCCGCCCGCCGGTGTTCATCCCGTTCCGCTTCACCGGCGAGGGAGCCCCGGACAATCCGACATGGCAACTGCTGCCGGTTTGGACGGGGACGGAACATACCCGCGAGTCCTCGCTGGAAGTCATCGGCCGTCCGCTACCGCTGTTCTACGACTGCTTTCAGCCCGGAACCGGAGCCGTTCCCGAGGCCAACGCATTGTTTTCCTCCGAACCCCGGGGCTCGGTCGCGGGCGTGGAAATGAGCTTCTCCGATGGCATTTATGCCCGGCTCACGTATCCACAAACCGATCCGGAGACACTCTCGGCGATCATCCTTTCCATCGTTGTCAGCGCCGCGCCCACAACGGAGAAACCTCTCACCGTCACTCTTCAAACCCACCGGGCCGAGCCCCACCCATGGTTCGACGTCTTCGCCAAATGCCCGGGATGGGAGATCACCGAAGACAAGCCAAACCGCGGCCGCAGCCTCCGGGCACGCTTCGTCTGGGATCCGGCGCAGGCAACACTCACCGAGGGCGCGGTGCCATCATGCGAGATCGTGAAAACCGCCCGTGGCCCGCTCTTCATCGAGGTGCCCAACCTGCCGGAAAAGAAAGATCCGGAATCGAATCCCGAGAAAGCGCCCGCGGACATCGGGATCCCGGAATCGTAACCTGCAAGTTATCATATCCCCCGAGTGCCTCCCTCCGGGAGCCATAACGCGGGCCGGCGGCTTCAGCCGCCCGTGAATCAATCACCCCGGATACTCGCCCGAAATATATCCCTGAAGCTGCTGGATCGTGTTCCGTTGCGATTGCATCACCCAGTTCACCAGGTCGCCCATCGACACCAGTCCGACGGCCACGCCCTCGTCATTCACCACCGGCAGGTGGCGGATGCGGTTGGAGGTCATCAGTTGCATGCACTTCTCGATGCTGTCCTTGCGCAGCACCGTAATCGCCGGCCGGGACAGAATGTCTCCCACCAGCGTGTCGCGGGAGGTGCGCCCCTGAAGCACCACCTTGCGGCTGTAATCGCGCTCCGAAAGCACCCCCACCACCCCGCCGTTTTCCACCACGATCAGTGCGCCGATGTTCTTCTCGCCCATCAGGCCGATCGCGTCGTAAACGGTGCTCTGTGGCGTGGTGCTGAACACCTCGCCACCCTTGTTTTGCAGGATGTCCCTGACGGTTCCGTCGATTTCCATGGCGATTTTTGGCTTTTGATGTCCATTGACCCTGCGCCTTCACAAGCATGGCGTCAAGTACCCAGGGAAACGAATTTTTCCGCCCCCTTTGCCTTGCGGTGACCGTGCCTTCCGTGGCTTGATCGCCGCATGAGAACCTACCTCGACCTGATGCGCGACGTGATGGCAAACGGCGAATCGAGATCGGACCGCACCGGCACCGGCACCGTCTCGGTATTCGCCCGCCAGGTCCGCTACGATCTGCGCGAGGGATTCCCCTGCCTGACCACCAAGAAACTCCACCTGCGCTCCATCATCCACGAGCTGCTCTGGTTTCTGCGCGGCGAGACCAACATCCTCTACCTCAAGGAAAACGGCGTGACCATTTGGGATGAATGGGCCGACGAGGAAGGCGAACTCGGTCCCGTCTACGGCAAACAATGGCGCGCCTGGCCCACGCCCGAAGGCCGCAGCGTGGACCAGATCCACCTGCTCGTCGACGGCCTGCTTGGAAACCCGCACTCGCGCCGCCACATCGTCTCGGCGTGGAATGTCGGCCAGATCCACCAGATGGCGCTGCCTCCCTGCCACCTGCTGTTCCAGTTCTACGTCCACGAGCCCTCCGATGGCGGCAAACCCGGACTGTCCTGCCAACTCTATCAGCGCAGCGCCGACCTCTTCCTCGGCGTGCCCTTCAACATCGCCTCCTACGCGCTGCTCACCGAAATGATCGCCCACGTTTGTCACTACGAGCCGCGCGATTTCGTCCACACCTTCGGCGACCTCCATCTCTATCAAAACCACCTCGAACAGGCGGAACTCCAGCTCTCCCGCGAACCCCGGCCGCTCCCCAGACTCTGGCTCAACCCCGCCGTGCGCGACATCGACGCCTTCACCATCGATGACATCCGGCTGGAAAATTACGACCCGCACCCGCACATCAAGGCTCCAGTCGCGGTTTGAGCGTTTCCCGTGAAATCCATCTCGCTTGTCAACGAGGCGGAACACGGACCCTTTCCCTTCCACGACTGCCTTGAGGCGGGATGCGCGGCGGCCGGTTCACCCACGGACCGCACCTGCGACCAACTCGCCCTCGTCGAGACCCTTGACATCGGCTGCCGCGCGGTGATGAAGGCGACGGTGGATGTGGCCCGAGGGGGCGCTCTGCACACCTATCCGCAGAACCATTCCAGTCGCTGGAACGGGCCAGGCGAGCCATTCCAAAGCCGCCCGCGAGTTTTCGCCTTCCATTGATCGGTTGTTTATGGCGAATTGCAATTGTTTGGCACCCATATCTAACCAGAATCCCGAGCAAATCGCCCGCGACGCCATCGACGCGCAGCTCCGTGCCTCCGGCTGGGCCGTGCAGGACAAGACCGCCATCGACCCCCACGAAGGCGAAGGCCAAGTCATCCGCGAATACACCACCGACACCGGCCCCGCCGACTACGTCCTTTTCGTCGATCAAAAACCCGTCGGCGTGATCGAAGCGAAAAAGGAGACCCTCGGGCACAACATCACCACCGTCGAGGAGCAGACCGCCGAATACGGTGCCGCCAAGCTCAAATACATCCAGCACACCGGCCAGCCCCTCCCCTTCCTCTACGAAGCCACCGGCGTCCTCACCCGCTTCACCGACCAGCGCGACCCCAAGCCCCGCTCCCGCGAAATCTTCTCCTTCCACCGCCCGGAAACCCTCCGCGAATGGCTCGCCGCCGGCCGTTCCCTCCGCGACCGCCTCCAAGATCTTCCCGCTCTCGACCCCGCCGGCCTGCGCGACTGCCAGATCGAAGCCATCGCCAAGCTCGAAGCCTCCTTCAAGGCCGCCAAACCCCGCGCCCTCGTCCAGATGGCCACCGGCTCCGGCAAGACCTTCACCGCCATCACCTCCATCTACCGCCTCCTCAAGCACGCCCGGGCCAAGCGCGTCCTCTTCCTCGTCGATACCCGCAACCTCGGCGAACAGGCCGAGCAGGAATTCCGCGCCTACACCCCCAACGACGACAACCGCAAGTTCACCGAACTCTACACCGTCTCCCTCCTCAACTCCTCCTTCGTCCCTCCCGACGCCCAGGTCTGCATCTCCACCATCCAGCGGATGTATTCCATCCTCCAAGGCCGCGACATGACCGAGGGCGAAGACGAAACCAACCCCGCGGAAACCTCTTCCCTCGCCCCCACCTCCTACAAGCGGCCCTCCCAGCCGCCGCTGCCCGTCACCTACTCCGAAAAAATCCCGCCCGAGTTCTTCGACGTCATCATCATCGATGAATGCCATCGCTCCATCTACAACCTCTGGCGGCAGGTCCTCGATTACTACGACGCCTTCCTCGTCGGCCTCACCGCCACCCCCGACGCCCGCACCTACGCCTTCTTCAAACAAAACGTCGTCTCCGAATACACCCACGAAGACGCCGTCGCCGATGGCGTGAACGTCCAGGGCGAAATCTACACCATCGAAACCGACATCACCCGGAGCGGCGGCACCGTCCTCCAGGGCCTCGTCGAAAAACGCGAAAAACTCACCCGAGCCAAACGCTGGGAGCAGCAGGACGAAGACGAAGCCTACTCCGCCAAGAAGCTCAACCGCGACATCGTCAACCCCTCCCAGATCCGCACCGTCATCAAGGCCTTCCGCGACAAGCTCCCCGAAATCTTCCCCGGCCGCACCGATGCCGACGGCGTCTTCCAGGTCCCCAAAACCCTCATCTTCGCCATGACCGATTCCCACGCCGACGACATCATCCAGATCGTCCGCGAGGAATTCGGCGAAGGAAACGCCTTCTGCAAAAAGGTCACCTACAAGAACGACGAAGACCCCAAATCCGTCCTCCAGCAATTCCGCAACGAATACCACCCCCGCATCGCCGTCACCGTCGATATGATCGCCACCGGCACCGACGTCAAACCGCTCGAATGCCTCCTCTTCATGCGCGACGTCAAATCCCGCGGCTACTTCGAGCAGATGAAAGGCCGCGGCACCCGCACCCTCGACCACGACGGCCTGAAAAAAGTCTCCTCCGCCGCCCCCTCCGCCAAGACCCACTACGTCATCGTCGATGCCATCGGCGTCACCAAGTCCCTCAAGACCGTCAGCCGCCCGCCCATCACGAAACCGAGCGTCCCCTTCAAGGACCTCGCCATGGAAGTCATCATGGGCGCCACCGACGCCGACACCGTCTCCTCCCTCGCCGGACGCCTCGCCCGCATCGAGCGCCAGCTCACCCCCGAGCAGAAACACGCCATCGCCGGGAAAATGGGCGGCTTCACTATCGCCCGGGTCGTCAAAGACCTCTTCCACGCCATCGACGGCGAAGCCATCGAGCAAAAAGCCCTCGAACTCACCAGCCAGCCGCCCGGCACCGATCCCGGCGACTACGCCCGTGAAAAGGCCCAGGCCCAGCTCGTCACCGAAGCGAAAAAGCCCCTCACCGGCGCCGTCGTCACCCTCATCGTCGAGACCTGCACCGCCAACCTGCAAACCATCGACCACGACACGCTGGACACCCTCACCCACGCCGGTTGGGACACCGACCGCAAGGACGCCGCCACCGCCGCCGTCCAGACCTTCGAAATCTTCTGCAAAGAGCATCAGGCCCACCTCGACGCCCTCACCCTCTACTACCAGCAGCCCCAGCGCCGCCAGGAAGTCACCCTCGCCCACATCCAGCAGGTTCTCGACGCCCTCCGCCAAAACAAGCCCCCCATTGCCCCGCTGAACGTCTGGGACGCCTACGCCCTCCTCGACGAACTCCCGCCCAACGCCCGCCCTGACAAGGAACTCGCCGCCCTCATCGCCCTCATCCGCCGCGCCTGCGGCCTCGATGGCAAGCTGACGCCCTTCTCCGACACCGTCCGCCGCAACTACCGCGACTGGATCCTCCGCGCCAATGCCGGCCAGCCCTTCACCCCCGAGCAAACCGCTTGGCTCGAACTCATCCGCGACCACATCATCACCTCCATGCGCCTCGAACCGGAAAACCTCGAATACGCCCCCTTCGACGCCAGAGGTGGCCTCGGCAAAATGTATCAACTCTTCGGCGACCGCATGGAGCCCCTCATCCAGGAACTCAACCAAGCCCTCACCGCCTGAGTTTTAACCACGGATTGCACCGAATGCACAGATTGCTTTTTGAATTCCCTCATCCTCACTCTCTCATTCATTCCGTGCATTCGGTGCACTCCGTGGTTAAAAAATGGAAACCGACGAACTCACCCAAACCATCATCGGGGCCGCACATAAAGTGTTGTGGACCCTCAAGCCCGGCCTCGATGAAAAGCTCTACGAACGCGCCCTCGTCATCGAACTCGCCAAACAAGGCCTCCACTGCGATGCCCAGAAGCAATTTCCCGTCCACTACGACAGCCACCACATCGGCACCCTCATCCCCGACCTCATCGTTGAAGACCGCGTCATCGTCGATGCCAAAGTCGTCACCGCCTTCAACGACAGCCACCTCGCCCAGATGCTCGGCTACCTCAACATCACCGCCCTCAAAACCGCCCTCCTCCTCAACTTCAAACATGCCCGCCTCCAGATCAAACGCGTCTCCAACTGAAACCCATTCTATGTATTCCGTGCATTCGGTGGTTAAAAAGGGGAACCACGGAGTGCACAGAATGCACGGATATGGCGCTACCGCGCCGATGGATGATTTGATGGAAGAACTCAACCGGGAGGTGGTGGCGTGAGCGAGTTGCCCCTTGGTTGGGCGGAGGTAGCCCTTTCAGATATTGGTCACTGGCGAGGCGGTGGAACGCCCAGCAAAGCCAAGCCCGAGTTTTGGAAAAACGGAACTATCCCTTGGGTTTCCCCGAAGGACATGAAAGTGTCCAAGATAGCTTCTGCTCAAGATCGCATCACCGAAGATGCCGTCAAAGGATCGGCGACAAACTTGGTTGAGGCGGGCTCCGTTTTGCTCGTTACCCGATCAGGCATTCTCAGCCATTCATTACCAGTCGCCATCAACATTGTTCCTGTCGCTCTAAATCAGGACATCAAAGCGGTGACACCGTTTCCAAATACGGATGCCGATTTTCTCCGCCTGACATTCGAATGTTTCGAGCGGCAAATTCTCAATGAGTGTCGCAAAGGAGGAACAACGGTTCACAGCATCGAGTTTCCCGCGCTACAAGCCTTCACCATCCCCCTCCCACCCCTCGACGAGCAAAAACGCATTGTTGCGAAGATCGAGGAATTGTTCAGCGAGTTGGACGCCGGGGAGGAGAGTCTGCGGCGGGCGCGGCGGCAACTCGGCGTCTATCGCCAGTCCCTCCTCAAACAAGCCTTCGAGGGCCGGCTCACCGCTCCTTGGCGCACCCAAAACCCCGACAAACTCGAATCCCCCGCCCAACTCCTCGCCCGCATCCAAGCTGAACGGAAAGCGCGATACGAACAACAGTTCAATGAGTGGAAGATTGCACTTAAAGAATCGGAGAGCAATGACGAGAAGAAGCCGCCGAAGCCTGCTATTCTAAAGCCTGTCAGTGGGAGTATTCCCATTTTCGAAACACCTTTCCCGCCGGAATGGAACTCTTTGAACCTGTCGCAGATCGCTCTGGAACTTGGTCAGGGCTGGAGTCCCAAATGCCTAAATTACGCAGCAGATGCCACGCAATGGGGAGTGATGAAAACAACGGCCATTCAGCCGGGGCGCTTTCAATCCAAAGCTAGCAAGGCGCTGCCATCAAATTTCTCGCCGCGTCCGTGGTTAGGACTCCGGCACAATGATATTCTAATCACCCGAGCCGGACCTCGTTCCCGATGTGGCGTGGTTTGCCGGGTAGTTGGAGACCATCCCAAGCTCCTTCTCTGCGACAAAGCCTACCGCCTCGCATTTGCGCAGGAAGTCACGTCGTCCGAGTTTATCGAGCTTCTCCTTTGTTCTCCTGTTGCCTCCGATGCGATTGAGAAACTCAAAACCGGCATCAACGACAGCGGCGTCAACATCACACAGACGATCTTCCTTCAGTTGGTGGTTCCAGTTCCCTCCCTCCCCGAGCAACAGGAAATCGTGCGCCTGCTCGACGAGCAGTTCACGGTGATCGAGCAGAACGAGCAGGAGATCGACACCGCGCTGAAGCGCAGCGAGGCCCTGCGCCAGTCCATCCTGAAAAAAGCCTTCAC
>CAZKQK010000017.1:0-53233 GCA_964554865.1 uncultured Luteolibacter sp.
CCGCGACCTCGGCGGCGTCCTGCTCGCCTTGGACACCCGCGATGTCGATGCGGTCCCGCTGACCTGGGTGGCGGGAACAATCAGCCCGAATGAGCGTGAATACGCCATCCGGCTTCAGGCCAGAACATCCATCGGCGACACGTTCACTGATGTCCTGGAGGATGGCCAAGCGATCGAATACCCGCGCAACGCCACCGCATCCCACCGGCAGGTTTTCGGCCCGTTCACACTTCCCTCCGATCTACTGGGACATCAAAACCTTCAGTTGCTTTGGAGATATCATCGGATCTCGGGGGACGCGGGACCACGCGACGAGTTATCACTCGACGACATCACCGCCACCGGCGGGGGGCCGCCACGCGATTTCAACTCATGGAGAATCACCGAATATCCCGCCCTCGACGAGCGTGACGACGAATCCCTTTCCGGTCACGGGGCCGGCGCGCCGGGATGGACGAATCTCATCCGCTACGCGCTCGGCGCAGGTCGCAACCACTCGCCGGAAGCCTTCCTGCCTGTCCTCGAACGGGACATCGGTGGATACGCCTTCCGGTTTCCATACGACGGAACCAAGTCCGACCTCACCTACCGGGTCACGCGTTCCGAAGACTGCGTTGACTGGAGCGAGGTGCTCTTCGACTCATCCCGCGACGATCCGTCCATTCACATCAACGGTTCCCAGCTTGTGATTCCGGTCCCCGCCGGGCCTGACAGGGGGTTCCATCGGCTTGAGATTGAACTCGGCAGATGACGGGGGCGGCGCGGTCATCGCCCGTCTCCCGGTTCATGTTCCCGTTGGGAATAACAGGAGCTTCTCCATAAAATGGACTTCACCATCGTCACCGCGAGTTACAATTACGGCCGTTACATCGGCGAATGCCTCGATAGCGTGGCCACCCAGGAGGGCGTCATCTTCGAACATCTCGTGATGGATGCCGGATCAGAGGACGAAACGGCCGAGGTCGTGGCCCGCCATCCGCACGCGCTGTTTTTCCAGGAACCGGACAAGGGCATGACGGACGGAATCAACAAGGGATTCCGCCGGGCTCAGGGTGACTGGATCATGTGGCTCAATGCTGATGATCGCCTCAAACCCGGCGCCCTGGCAGCAGTGAAGGCGTTCGCGGGAAAACATCCCGGGGCGGATGTGATCTACGGCGGATGGGACTACATGGACGGACAAGGGGAAATACTCCGCCGGATGCCGGCCCTGCCCTTCGATTTCCGCATCCTGGTCCAGCAAGGATGCTATATCGGATCAACCGCCTGCTTTTACCGCAGGAAATCGACGATCAGCGAGGGACATCTGCTGGACGATGATTTCCGTTATTGCATGGATGGCGAGTATTACGCGCGCCTTGCACATTTGGGAAAACGGTTTGTCCCAATGCCCGAAACGCTTGCCGATTTCAGGTTACATGATCAGAGCATCAGCCAAAGCAGTCTCGGCAAGGGCGACATGCGGAATCTACTCAGGTTCCAGCGCCAGGCCGCCGAGCCGAGGGCAATCCGCCGGAAGTACGGCATCAAGCCTTTTAGAGACGAGAACCTCAGCCTGGTGGTGGATGGGCTGCTTTATCACGTGTACCGGTTGAAAAAAGGCCTCCTGAGGGCCTTGAATCGGTAGGACGGGTTCGGCGGGAGAAAGAGCCTCTCGCCACGCACCGATCCTTTCTCGTTTCTTTTACTGCCTTACCGGGCGCGCGGCGCAACCGAAACACCGCCACCTCATGTTCATCTCGTTCCTTGGTTGTGACGGCTCCGGCAAGTCGGCGGTGATCGCCGGAGTGGCGGAGCTTTTGCGTGCGCGGGAGGTCGCGGTGAGCCAGGGCCACTGGCGGCCGCTGGCGCTGGACAGTGGCGGCGAGGCGGCAGCCGACGACGACCCGCACGGCAAAGCGCCGCGCCGCATGCTTTCCTCGATCCTCAAGCTCGGCTGGCTGTGGCTGAACTGGTGGCTCGGTTGGTGGAAATTCCTGAGCAAGGCTTCGAGGAACGGCGTGGTGCTCTTCGACCGTTACCATGCCGATCTTCCGGTGGATCCCAGGCGCTACCGGTACGGCGGACCGATGGCGCTCGCACGCCTTGCGAGCAGCCTGATGCCCCAGCCCGATCTCGTCATCTTCCTCGACGCGGAACCTGATGTCCTGCTGGGCAGAAAGCAGGAGGTTTCCAAGGAAGCGCTGGCGGACGCACGAAAAAGGTATCTCGACTTGTGTGCCGGTCATCCGAGGTTTCACGTGGTGGATGCGTCACAGCCATTGAGGAATGTGATCGAAGATGTCCTAACAAAGTCAGGGCTGACCCACTTTAGTCCGCCAAAGTTGGAATAACCGGTAGGGCGGATCCGGCCCGCCGTGGTTCGCCCACTTCGACTTCTTCCGCCGGAGTCTGTCTCCCCAAGGTCCAAGCATCCAATGAGACGCCCCGCCTTCGGACTGACGATTGTTGATTTCCGATCCGATTGAGGAGGTCGTTCCGCCATCTCAAAAACCGAAAATCAACAATCACCAATCGTCAATCAATCCTCCGCACCTTGGGGCTCCCGCCTTTGGCGACAAGTGGAACGACCACGGCGGGTCGTCCCTGCCAATCACGACAATGACCGATACCAAACTGCTCGAGCATGTGGCTGGGATCTTCGATCCCTCCGCACGACGTTTGCACGGACTGCGCCGCGGGGGACGCTGGCTTGTGGCGTTGCCCCGGGAACCGGAAGCGTTTTCACGGGCGCTGGCACTGTATCAACCGCAGCGCATGGCGGCGCGCTTCCTGGTGCGCACCGTTAGCTTGCTCTCCCGTTCCGGATTCCGGAACGCGGCGTTGGCGCGGGTTGATCTGCATCCGGTCGAAAGGGAAATGATTCCTCCGCTTGCCGGTGTGGAATCGGGAACCTGCGGCGTGCTGTTGGGCAGTCCGGAACACCGGATACCACGGGCCATTGTCAGTTATCGCATGGCGGGGAAGTGGGAAGTGGCCAAGGTCGCCTTTGGCCCCGATGGTGCCGGGAATCTCGAACAAGAGGCCAGGGCTCTTGGCGAATTGGCCCCCTTGGCCGATGGTGTGCCGCAGTTGCTCGGCCTGCACCGCCGCGGAGATGCCACCGTTCTCCGAATGCCCTATCTAACAGGAAATCCCATCCGCCCCGGAGACAGCACGGCCGCGATCAAATTGCTTCAAGGATGGAAATCGGACAAGCGGGCGCTTCCGATCAGCCACTTCCCGGAATGGCCGGCGATACAAAGCGCCCTTGCCCACGGGAATGACGCTGAAAAAGCACTGGAGAAACTATCCGGACAAACCCTCGTGCCCGTGATTTGCCACGGAGATTTCGCCAGATGGAACCTGCGGGGGCAGGCGGAGGGAACCCCCGTAGCGCTTGACTGGGAGTGGGGACATGCGGATGGAATGCCTGGTCTGGATCTGGTGCACTTTTTCCTGCAGGATGCGCGACTGGTTCGCAGGCGGCCATCATCTCAAGCGATCGCCGAAACCATTGATTCGCTCGAGCATCCTTCAAGCCGCCAATACCTCGCCGGGACCGGGTGGCAAGCCGATCCCATCCTGCCCATCATCGCCAGCCTCGCATGGAAACAAGGGGCCGGTCACCAGGATAACGGAAACATTCTGGAAACCTCCGTCGCATGCCTTCGTTAGTGCCGGAAAGCGCGCGCGAAACCAGCCAAGCGCCAGCCGAATCACCAAAAACCACATGCCATCACAAAAGCCCCACGTCCTCCTGATGGGCCAGACACCGCCGCCATGGCACGGCCAGGCTGTCGCGACGCAACTGCTCTTCGATCATGATTGGCCGGACTTTGGCGTTCACCGGCTGCGGATGGAATACAGCGAGGAAATGCTGGAGGTCGGCCGCCTCCAGTTGAAAAAAGTCGTGCATCTGTTCCGTCTGATAGGCGAGGCCCGGCGGATCCTGCGCGCCCATCCGGGTTGCGTCCTGTTCTATCCGCCCGCCAGCGCGAAGTGGATTCCCTTCCTCCGTGATGTCGTTTTTCTGTCCGCTGTCAGGCGGTATGCGGGATCCACGGTTTTCATTTTCCACGCCAGCGGGCTCCCCGTCTTCTGTGAAGACGGGACACTCCGCCGTCTCTTCTCCCGTTTGGCATATCACAATGCGCAGGTCGCCCTGGAAGTTGCCCAGGAGAGAATCACACCGCATGAAGTGTTTCACTCCCGTGATTGGAGTTGGTGCCCATGTGCCATCGAGGTCCCCCAACGGTCTGATGCAAGGGGCGGCGGCAATCACCCCTTCACCTCCCTCTTTGTCGGAAGCCTCCAGGAGGGCAAAGGTGTGGCGGAGATCCTCAAAACCGCCGCCATCCTCCGTGAGAAAGGACATGCATCCGATTTCCGCTTCCGCATCGTGGGCAAGTGGTTCTCGACCGAGTATGAAAACACCATCCGCAGCATGCGCTCCGAACTGGGAGTTGAGGAAATGGTCGAATTGAGCGGGCAGCTCACCGGCGACGCCAAGTGGGACGCCTACTTCCACGCCGATCTTTTCTTCTTTCCGACACACTACGAATCGGAAGCCACACCGATCGTCATCATGGAGGCCCTCGGCAGCGGTCTTCCCGTTCTCAGCACCGAATGGGCGGGCATCCCGGCCATGCTTGACGGATGCGAAACGGCGAAACTGCTGCCCGTCCGCTCTCCCGGGTTGTATGCCGAGCACCTGATAAGTCTGCTCGAATCCTTGGAAAACCGGCGGAGCATCAGGGAGAAATCCATATCCTTCTACCATGACCGTTTCCTGCCCGCCCGTTTCATCGAAAGGGTGAACCTCGCATTCCACAAGGCGGCAAACATAGAGGAAAAATCCCGCCCTCGTCCGGCTGTGGATGGAGGGGCCGTGGCGCCCCCCCCTGTGCTTGCGGATCGTTTCCGCGAATCCGAAACCGGAAACGCCATTTCACTCTCGGTCTATCTGGCTGACCAGAATCCGGGATATGACCGGAGCTTCGGGATCTCGCGCATGTCCCATGTGGTGCTTAACGCGCTGGGAAGGCACCAGGGTGTCCGTATCGATGCCATCGTTTCGCGAACATCCCAGCAACCACCAGCCGTCTCGGGCCGGGTAAAAACACTTCCATGGGGCACCAGGCGCAAGTTTGTCCGCCTGCTAACGGACCACTTCCATCCGTTCTTCACCCGTCGCGACGAACGACCTTCCGTCCACTATTTCCCGAAAGGCTACCTGCCCCTTCCCGACTCGTTGTGCAGCCCCTCGGTGGTCACCATCCATGATACGATCATCCAGTATGACGAGGATCATTACCCCAGGTGGAGGAGGCCATGGGAGTATGCCTACTGGTCGCTGATGCTCAAACACACCTTGCGCCGCGCGCATCGCATTATGACGGTATCCGAGTCATCGAAGCGGCAGATCGAGTCTTTCATGGAGCGCCACGGAATTCCCGCCAAGGAGATAGTGGTCACCTACGAACCTTGCCTTTACGAGCAGGAACCGCAGCCCGAGAGCGTGGAGAAGGACAACTACGTGATCCACCTCGCATCATGCGAACCACACAAGCGCACGGCTCATCTCATCCGGTGGTGGAGCAAGGCCGAGAGCCGCGGCACCCAAATGCCAATGCTGCATCTCATAGGCACCGTTCCACCCGAGGTGCTGCCCTTGCTTGAAAAGTCCAGGAGCATCGCAAAGCGTCCGTTCCTCGCGGATGACACTCTGAGGGCCGCCTATCTCGGGGCCAGGGCTCTCATCCTTCCTTCGGAAATCGAGGGTTTCGGGCTGCCCGCCCTGGAAGCCTATTATCTGGGAACTCCCGTATGTTTTGTCACGGGAACCTCTGTCGAGGAAATCCTCTCGGTGGCGACCGCCAAGGGAGCCTTCAATCTCAATTCGCCCGACTCCCTCTTCGCCGCTCTGGAACAAGTGATGGCCATGAGTGCTGCCGAAGTCAGGGACTGCGGGTTGAAACTCCGCGAAACCTATGCCGCCGACCGTGTGGCCGCGCGGATGTTGAGGGTTTTCGAGGAAGTCGCCGGCTGCCGGAGAACGCGACCAACCGCAGGTGGATGATTTACCAAGCGAATCGATGATACGCGCGATCTTGCGCAATGCCGGAATCAGTCCGCGGCGGATGGCCGCCGCCATCCGCGGTTGGCGGCGTTATGTGGCCAACCGCCGATCATTCCGCGAGCGAACGACGGATGAGCACCCGGCTTGGGGGGCTGAGCTTCCGATGCTCACCGAATGGGACGAAGCGGCAGGCGACCCGGGAGCCTACTTCCACCAAGACCGCTTGGTCGCATCGTGGATATATCAAGCGGCGCCCGTCAGGCATGTCGATGTCGGTTCGCGCATCGACGGATTCATCGGCAGCTTGTCGGTTTTCCGCAAGGTGGAGGTCATTGACATCCGGCCGCTGCCCGTCCGGACTCCCAATGTTGAGTTCCGCCAACTCGACCTGACCGGTGATTTGCCATCGGAATGGCTGGAATGCACGGACTCCCTCTCCTGCCTCCATACCATCGAACACTTCGGTCTGGGACGATACGGAGACCCGCTTGATCCTTCAGGCCACATCAAGGGATTGGAGCGACTCAAATCGATGGTGAAACCCGGCGGAAACCTCTATCTATCGACCCCAATCGGACCGGAGCGCGTCGAGTTCAACGCCCACCGGATCTTCGCACCGGAGACGGTCTTGTCATGGTTCGACACAGATTGGGAAATCGGCAAGTGCGCGCTGCTGGACGATGACAACCGGATGGCTGAAAACGCAGAACCCGATGACCTGAAAAACTTCCGGGGCAACATGGGGCTCGCAATCATCAGTGCCAAAAAACTCTGAGCCCCATCCCCCCTCTCAGCATGTCATATTTTCAGTTTCTCAGCTTCTCCCCGAAATGATCCGCGTCGTGCTTCTCGGCAGAACCGGCAACAACCTGTTTCAATACGCGTTGGGCAGGGTGCTTGCGGAAAAACATGGGGTGCCCCTGGTGCTGGACGCCTCCTGGTACAACGCCGAGGGATGGGCCGAGGTTTCCCATTTCCTGAAACTGCGGATCAGGGCTCGCGTCGTCCGGCCGTTCTCCCTCGCATCAAGGGCACTGCGGAACCTTGGTGGAAAACACTACTGGGAACTCATTGGAAAACCCATTCTACGCGAACCTGCGGACAACCAGTCTTTCGATCCGCGTTTCCTTGAAGCCCCGGCCGACTGCGTGTTGTTCGGATATTTCCAGAGTCACCGATATTTTCAGGACATCTCGGAAAAGCTGGGAAGCGAACTGAACGGACTGTTCGCGGATTCCGCAGTCTCGCATAGGATTCACGACGAACTCCGCCACCCGAACTCGGTGGCGGTCCATGTCCGGCGTGGCGATTATCTGGATCACCCCGGCCTTGCAATCTGTGACGAGGCATACCACCGCAGGGCCATGGACCTCATGCGCAAGCTTGTATCCAATCCACGATTCCACATTTTCTCCGATGACCGTGAATGGTGCCTCCGGACCTTCACCGATCCGGATACCGAGGTGCGGGACAGTGGAGAGCTTGCGGCGAACCCGCTCCATGACCTGCGCCTGATGAGTCTGGCCTCCCATCACATCATCGCCAACAGCACCTACTCGTGGTGGGCGGCATGGCTTGGGAGAAAAGCCGGACAGCGGGTGATCATGCCGTCCCGGTGGAACACCGGTGATTGCCTGGTTCCCATCAATGAAAAGGCCATGCCGGACTGGCTGACCATCGATTGCGACGCCCCCACTTCGCCATGAACCGCCGGGGGAATGTCGTCGCGTGGATCCTCACCCCGCTCTTTCTGATGGAAACCGTCAGGCAAGTGCTGGCGGCGCGGTCATGGGGACATGACAGTTTCCAGATGACAGAATGCCTGATCAACTACGCGGGTGGCTTTGTGCGCCGCGGGTTGTTCGGAGAAATCATTTCCCGGGCATCCGGAATGTCCGGCATTGCCGCCAATCTCCTGGTCATTGGCACGACCCTCGCCGCCTTTGTTCTCCTCACCGCATGGTTCCTGCGGCGGGCCAGCGCCGTTCATCCTCCCGCATTGCTGATATCATGTGTGGTGATGGGTATTCCCGCCTATCAGGATTCGATCGTCCGCAAGGACTGCCTGGGTCTCCTGGCGCTTCTCGGCTGCCTGCGGCTGATGCGCTCCGGCCTGCCAAGACCGCTGGCGATCACCGGTGTGAACCTGCTGGCCGGTTCCGCAATGCTCTGTCACGAAGCCTTCGCCTTCTACGGACTGGCGCCGCTCGCGTTTCTCCGGCATCGCGACGATCCGGATTCCGGATGGAAGGCATTCCTTCTCCGCTGCCTGGCCCTTTGTCCGTCCGCAGGCTGCTTCTGCCTTGCCGCCCTGAGCCACGGATCGCCGCAGGTCGCCCAGGCGGTCAACGACTCCTGGATGCCGCTGTGGCAGTCCCTTCCCACCGGTGAAACGCCCGTCACAGAACCCGCCGCCGCGATCGGAGCCATCGGATGGACAGTGGACGAGGGCTTGGGCCCCGGGTTGAACCTGCTGACATCCGGACTCTACCAACCCACGGTATGGGCCGCGCTGTTCGCAATCAGCTTCGCGCTTCTCACTTGGTGTGTGCGGGAAACGGACGATTGGAATTCCGCCCGGACTGGAATTGCCTCGCTACTCCTTGTGCAGTTGGTTTTCATCGCGCCCCTGTTCGTGTTGGGACACGACTACGGCCGCTGGCTGTTCTTCTGGTCCGCCTCCGCAATCATGCTCCGGACCTGCGGATGGACCGCACCGGCTTTCATCGTCGGGCGGGCGAGCGGATTGATGAAGCGCTGGCGCGCGGCGATGCCACTCCACCGCCACGGGGCCGCGGAATGGGTTCTACTCGCATTCGGTATTCCGGTTTGCTGGAACCTGGCGGCATTCACCATTGCCAGTCCCCTGGCCCGGCTCATTTCCGTTTTTGCCGGTCGCTCTTGAACCTGGCAGGCCTGAGCGCGTCACTGCCCGGGGCGCAACCGGGCCAAAACCACATTCTTGCATCGTGAACAAGGAAGGTCATCAACGTCTTGTCTCGCTGGGGATCATCGCCATGGTCGTCCTTGCATGGTTCTCACCTTGGTGGGCGATAGGACGCTTTCTCGCGCCCCTCGACTTGCAGAATCGCATGATGAGTCCGTGGAACGCGACAAATTCCGGCGAATACGCGAAGAACCACTTCGTGTCCGACGCGGTGGACCAGTATCTGGTTTACAGGCTGATCGCCGAAAGGGATTTCAAACGCGAGGGCGGCACGGGCTGGAGTTCGCTAACCTACGGAGGAACGGCCCAGTATGCGAACACCATGGCGCTGTATGGTGACTGGACGATGCAACTGCACCGTTGCTTCGATTTCAAGACGGCGTGGCATCTTGGATTGCTGGGACAGGCGCTGATCGCCGCATTCGGAATGCGCTGTTTCCTGAGGGCACGCGGATCGAACGAGCTTTGGGCGCTGTGCGGGGCCTTGTTGTGGGCGGCAAACTCCCAGTTTGTCACATGGATCTATCATCGCTGGACTCTCGGTTCCTTCTGCTGGGTGCCCTGGGCCTTGTGGGCTGCGGACAAGGCCAGAAAGGGCGATTCAAGGGCATGGATCGCAGTGCCGCTCTTTCTCTCCCTCTCATTCATGGGTGGCACCCTGCAGCACACCGCGCTTGTGGCGCTCGTGATGCTGGCATATTGGTTCGAAGGAGCGCTGGCAATCCGGCCAAAAACGGACGGGACGCCGCTTCTGCGGCAGTCCAAGCACCTCGGACTCCACATGGCTTGGGGCGTGATCGCACTCGGCATCGCGGGCTTCGTTCTGGTTCCCGGCATCGCGGCATTCCTGGAGAGCAGCCGCCTGGGACTCCATACGGGAATGCACGGACACGCTCCGGGATGGTACCCCGAGGGGAGGGCCCAACCGTTGGTGAATTTTCTTTCCTACCCCTTGCACGCGTTCCCGTCACTGCTGGGAAGCTGCGGATCACTTGACGTGCTGAAGCTCTTCAAAAGCGAGTTGTTTCATGTCGCGTTCTTCGGGACTCTTCCCGCCTTGCTGGCGCTTTCGATCGCATTCCGTAGGAACGGACCTTCCCTCGCGAAATGGCTTATGCTTATGGGACTGCTTGTTCCGTTGACGCCCGCCGTGCGCATTCTCTATCAGCGCGTGCTGCTGCTTTTCATCCTTGGCGGCATCATTGCCTTCGTCCACTTCATGAATCACGGCAGCGCCAGGGAGAAGGCGCGCTTGGCGAAATGGATCGGCATCCCGGCCGGCGCCGCCGCGATCCTATGGACCCTTGTGAGCGTTATCATCAGCCTTCCGGCTGTCACGGATTCGCTTAAACTCAAGATTCATGCCGCGGCCCCCGGTGGAGGATCGTTCGGATACTATCAGCATTGGCTCGATCAGCGGGTGGACCGTTTTGTTGACGGACTGGTGGTTTGGAGCGGAATCCAGGCCGCGCCGATCCTGTTTCTGGCCGCCGGGCTTGTCGGTCTCGCATGGATGGCATCGGCCTCCGCCGCCAGACGAAAGGCCGGAGCCCTGACCGTTGCCATTGCCGCCGTTCTCGATGTCACCTGTTTTGCGTCGCGGTGGGTGACATGGTCGGACCAACCCCTGTTTGCTGAAACACCCGAATCCAGGATTCTGCGCGAAAAGGTGGGACGCGACGGCAGAACGACCACCCTGATTCATCCCACCGCCCACATGGCGCTCACCCCCTTCGTGCCAAACACGCTCGCGGCCTACGGGATCGCCTCCATTCACGGATATGACAGCATCGTTCCCGATGGAATGCTGCTGCCCTTCGAGGATGCGGACAATGCGCACAGGCTGGGCAGGCTTGGCGTAACCCACTTGCTCACATGGCATGGCAATCCAAACGTCCCGGATGCCTGGACGCCGGTTTGGACCGGGCCGTCCATGGATCTCTATCAGAATCCGCACGCGGCACCGAGATACGCCGGCTTCCGGGATAAGACGGCTTTCCGCGAATACATTGGAGAACCGACAGATTCCCCCGTTTCCCTTACGGAGGATCTGGGAAGAGAGAACTCGCGCCGCCTCACTGTGCCGCCCTCCGTCTCCCTGGTCCGCGTGGCCGAAAATGCCGCGGCAGGGTGGAAATTCCGCATTGCTGGCGGCGATTGGAGGGAAGTCGAAGATGCCGGTGACGGATCGATGATTCTTGATATCGGCGACGCGGACAAATCCCGGATTGTTGAAATGAACTACGATCCGCCTCTCCGTAAAACCGGTTGGCAGGTCACGGGAGGAGCCTTGTTCCTTCTGCTGGCCGGTTGCGGGCTGGCGCAAGCCGTCTCAGGAAGGAAGACAATTCACCGAACTTCCAACGCAAACCCATATCTTTCGCAACGCATCCCGCGATGACGAGATCACTCACCGACAGGATCATGGACAAACTTTGGACCCTTGCGAGCCAAGGTCTCGAAGCAACCGATCCGCCACCGGGCCCCTCCGAAATGCAAACGGAGGCATCAAGCGTGTCTGCCACTACCGACTGGCCGCTGGCATGTGCGGCGCTGGCAAACGGCGCTTGGAGCAGCCGCAACTTCCGACGCCGCCACGCGGTCAGGAGGATTGTCGAAACCCTGGCTCCGTCCGATGCCCGCCAATTCGCCCGCTGGCTCCGGCAACATCGTCCCGCCCTGCTTGATGACGACCGGGTGCGACGCGTCGGCGACTGGGGAGACCCGATCAAGGCACCGGGTTGGCTGCTGGGATGTCGCCACGCCTGGAGTCCATCCTCGCTTCGATATCTCGCCCATGCGGTTTGGTTGGGCGATTCCGGCCATATTTCCGAAAACGGCCACATCGTCGAGGTGGGCGTGGGATTCGGAGGACTGGCCGCGATGCTTGCCGTCGTCTCAGGCGCCATCACCCGCATGGCGGATCTTCCCGAAGTCGAGCGAGCCGCAACGCTCCAAATGTCGGAACTCGGACTCGGCGGACATGTGGCAACACGCCCGCGCCTGCCGGATGATTTCACATTCGTGTCGAACTATGCATTCACCGAGCTGACCGGAGCCCAGCAGGATCGGTACATCGAGGAATTCGCCCGCCATGCCCCCAGGGGTGTCATCATCAGCAACGCGGGGGTTTTCGCACGTTCGATCGGCGGCAGGAATGATGACGAACTGGTCGCCCGGCTGAAGGCTTCCGGGATTGATGCCCGAATCATCCCGGACGCGCCGGTTTTGGGACCCAGCGACATGATCTGCGGAAACAGGCTGATATGCTGGAACGGAAAAACCCTCGTCCGGGAATGACAGTTAGAACTTCACATCCTTCGCCATGCGTTGACCCCAAGGCCGCGGCCATGCTGCCGGCGGTGGGCGGTTTTCCGCCATCCGACCGCCCTCTTTTCCTCGCGGGATATGGCGAGCTTTGCAGGATCGATCTGAATGGCAAACGCGCGCTGGAAATCTGCGGCGGTTTCGGCAAGCTGGCGGCGGGCCTTGCCGAACAGTTTCCACGAGCGGAGGTGATCGGCCTGGATTTTTATGCGGCATCCGGACCCGAGATCGAGGAGAAGCTCAAGCGCCTGCCCGGCCTGTCCTACGCGGCTGGCGATGCCTTCGATCTTTCGCGCTATGATGACGGTTCCTTCGATCTTGTCTTCGGTCAGGCGGCTCTACATCATCTGTCGCACGATCTGGACGGGATTTCGCGCGAGGTGTTGCGGGTGCTGAAGCCTGGTGGACGTCTGGTGTTCATTTTCGAACCGATGGGCCACAACCTGCTGGTGGCGGCGGTGCGGGCGGTGAACATGGCGCGATTTGAGCTGGGGGATGAAAGCAATCTCTACCTCTCGCAATTCGAACGGATGGCGAAGTGTGGGTTTTCCAGCTGCGAGGTTCAGATGTTCAATCTCCTGGGTTATCCCATGAAGGCCTTTTCCGACCGGTTCGCTCCGCTTTCCAATGCAGTCAAGCAACTCGACGCGTGGCTTTTCAGAAGCTTCCCCAAGTTGTTACGCTACAGCGCGAACTGCAATGTCATCTTCACGAGGTAGGGCTACCCCGCTGAGGGCGGCCGACTTCGCCCTCCCGGAGTCCACCCATTCCATGAGACAATCCTGACCGGCATGCGCCGGAAAAGTGGGACGGCCGCAGCGGGTCGTCCCTAGCGCACTCTTACCGATTGCCATGCGGATTTTCACCTGCACACCCGTCGCCTTTGGCGGAGGGGCGGATTTTTTCGCTCGTGACAGCGGTTTGTTGTGTCGTGGGTTCCAGCGGATCGGGCTGGAGAGCCGTGCGGTGATGCCGGGGACCGCGCGGGTTGGGGATGAGGCGGACTTGATCCGGACTGATTACACGAATCTGGAATCGGCGGACTGGTGGAGCTCCCTGGAACTCGATGGGCTGGTTCTTTACGCATGGGGTCGGCCGAAATTCCGGAGAGTGGCCCGTGCGATACGAGAGGCGGGCGTGTTTCTGGTCCTCAATCAGGACAATGGCGGGCTTGTCAGTCCGCTTGCGGGTTTTCGCGACTGGATGCGCGAGCAATGGATCCTGGGAGGCCAAGGCAAGGGTGCTGCGGCTCTTGTTCGCAGCGCCGGATTGATCGCATCCGGGCTGACCAAGGGACTCGTTCTGACAGACCCGCTGCGTGCGGAACATTTGTCGCACGGAAATGTCGTCTCCTGCGTTTCGCCCAAGGCGGCGGAGCACTACCGGCGCTTGTGCCGGGTGTATGGCGGAGGCCTGGCCGGCCGTGTCATGGTGATCCCTCACGCGGTGGAATGCGATTACAAGTGGGACGGGGTCCGGAAGGAGAAACGGATCGTCTGCGTGGGCCGGTGGAGTGATGAGCGGCAAAAACGGCCGTCCAGGATGACACGGGTTCTAGCGGAACTGCTGGCCACCGAGGCCGATCTCACGGTGACGATCGTGGGTTTGGAAACGGCATTTCTCAGCGGTTGGCACACATCGTTATCCCCCGGCCTGAAAAACCGGGTTGTGCTTGCCGGAAAACTTGATCGGTTGGCGCTGCGCGGTCTGCTGGCCAGGTCCATGGTCTTTTACAGCCCGTCCGCCTACGAGAGCTTCGGCATCGCGGCAGCGGAGGCGCTGTGCTGTGGCTGTTCGGTGGTGGCCGCGGAATCGGTCTCGATGGCGAGTTTCGAGTGGTTCATCTCGGAACATTCGGGAAGCCTGACCGGCATCGACGATGTGAGCGGCCATGTTGACACGCTGCGCTCCGAGTTCAAAGAGTGGAAGCTTGGCCGACGCGATGCCGGACGAATCTCGGAAATCTGGTGCGGCCGCTTGCACGCCGACCGCGTGGCCACCATGATCACCCAGCACATGAAGAGCTAGGAAACTCCCAGTCTCAGGATTTCGGTTTTCAGCATTTCAGTTTTTCCGAAAAGTGAACTTCACCATCATCACTCCGAGTTTCAACTACGGCCGCTTTCTGGGCGACTGCCTTGGGAGCGTGGCCGCGCAGGAAGGTGTCTCGCTGGAGCATCTCGTCATCGACGGCGGATCGACTGATGAAAGCCTGGAGGTGGCCGCCCGATTTCCGAACGCGATCTGGAATCAGGAGCCCGACGAGGGGATGTCCGATGCGATCAACAAGGGATTCGACCGCGCCAGGGGCGATTGGATCATGTGGTTGAACGCGGATGACCGGTTGAAGCCCGGTGCGCTGGCGAAGATGATGAAACATCTGGCGAAAACCGAAGCGGACGTGGTCTATGGCGATTGGGATTTCGTCGATGCGTCCGGTGCCCACATCAGGCATGTGAGAGCCCCCGGATGGTCGATGTTCGTACATGTGCATCACCATTGTTTCGTCGGATCGACGGCGGCTTTCTACCGGCGGCGGTCCGTGGTGGATATTGGGCACAGGCTCCGGAAGGACTTCCGCTATGTGATGGACGGCGAGTTCTACGCCAGGCTTTGTGCGGCGGGAAAACGCTTCGAGCGCGTGCAAGTGAATGTGGCGGATTTCCGGATGCACGGAGCCAACGCCTCGCAGCGGCATCTTGGGAAAACGAGGGACATGGAGACGATTCTCGCGGCGGAACGCCAGCACGTCGAGTCGCGCGCGATCCGGCGGGCGCATGGTATCACGCTGTTTGAGGATCCTTATCTGAACGGCCTCGTGGACGGGGTTTTGTGGATCGCCGCCAAGGCGTGGAAGACCGTCATTCGCTAGCTGCCAACCATCAATGGCGGATCAATGTCAGCCATTGCAGGCCTGGAGATTTTCCGCAACCGTTCAAACCGATGTTACGGCTTCCCCCTGACCTGTTTTGGGATGTCCGGACCGGCGGCATTGACCCGGACAAGCACGCGGCGTGGATCACACGGCGCGTATTGGAGTACGGAGACTGGCCGGATTGGCAGGGAGGGACTTGCCGAGATCGTAATCGGCATCCGTTCGCTCCACCCTCGCGCGTTCGCATTCTGCCGGATCTGGTTCGATTTACCTCATTCGGCATTCGGATGCTCCACCACACCGCTGTCCCACTGAATTTGCCCAAGGTTTTGGAAACGCTCCAGGGAAGGGCTCTAGAGGCTGGCATCGCGCGAAATACCAGGCGGCAAGCCACATGATGGTGGTCCGCAGCCTTGCATGGTTCGAAGACGCCGAGGCTGAACCGGATCCAGTCGAGTTGAACGAACGCGATTGGGAGGCCGTCAGGATGATCGTTTCAAACGCCTTGAGGAAGCTGGAATCAATACTCCGGAGCTACGGTGGCTGTGGTTTCACGCCGGCAAGGTGATGGAGTTGATGGAAAAGCCGAAGGTCTGAAGTTTCCGCATGTCTCCGCCATCGATCGCCGCCGTCTTTGCCACGATGAACCGTGCCGGGACCGCGCTTGCCTGCGTTCGGGCCTTGGCCGTGCAGTCGCTTCCACCCGATCTGGTGGTGGTGGCGGACAATGATTCTTCCGACGACACGGTGGAGCGCCTTGAGAGGTTGCGACAACTGCCCTGTGAGTTGCTGGTCCATCGCATGCCTGAAAACCGCGGGAACGCCGGTGGTGTGGAGGCGGCGATGGACCTGGCTTTCGAACGCGGCGCCGACGCGGTCTGGATTCTAGATGACGATTCGTGGCCACGTCCGGACGCATTGCGTGAACTGATAGCGGCTGATTGGGATCCGGCTGTCGTAAGGCATTCAATGCAAATCGACCCCAAAACCGGCAAACTGACATGGCCGATGCAGGTGGCGGATGAATCGGGCTTTCGATTGGTGGACGAAGTCTGCGAACTTCCGGACAACGGTTTTGTCAGAACAAGGATCATGTGGACCGGAGCGCTGGTTTCCCGTCAAGTTCGCGAGGCGGTGGGACGAGTGAATGCCGGTCTGTTCATCCGCGGTGAGGATGAGGAGTATCCTTGGCGGATCGAGAAGGCCGGTTTTACCCAGGAGGGCGCCGTTCGATCCATTCTTGACCACCCTGGTCCCGAGAATCTGCTGCGCTTCCGCATACTAGGCCGCACGATGTTCTTCGAGGAGGGTCTCGCGGACTGGAAGCTCTACTACAAGGTCCGCAACATGGTGTGGTTGAAACTCCGCCAGAAGGGCTGGGGCGGAGCAATCATGATGGCTTTCCTATACGCGGCGGTCGCATCCAGAGTCGATGGGGTTCACCGCCTGCCGCTGATTGCGGAGGCAGCACGGGACGGCATGGTGGGGCGTCTCGGCAAGTGGCGGAGTCATTGACCCGCTGCCGTGTGCCGTGACCACGGAACACGCCTGAGCAAACACCGGCATGAGAATGCCGCGGCAAGGATGCCCATTCCGTCCGAGACGAGATCCAGGACGTCATCCCAGCCGAATCCATAACCGAAGGCGAGTTGAGAAAGCTCGATCCCGGCAGCGAGCAGGGCGGCAAGCAAAATGCCCGGGCGAATGCCCACGAGCACCATGAAGCCCAAGGCCGGCGCCGCCATCATCAGCGCGTGAAGGAGAGGGCGCGCTTGGGATAAAAGCAGCTTGAGGCGCAGCAAGGGGTTGCTCTTCACAGTCCGGTCATCGGATGGAGCGATGGCAGTGGCGACCGGCGGCGGAGCTTTGCCCGAATTGGTCGGAGGCATCGGGGAAACGGTCGTTTCGGCAACCGCGACTGAAGAACCAAGATTGAGATCACCCACCAGCGGCCGCACGCTTTTCCACGGTCCCGGAAGGATCAATTGGCTCGCGACAAATACCCAGAGAAGGGCGCAGGCCACTCGTCTCCGGCGTGTGGTTTTGCCTGAACTCCCTAACAGAAAATACACCCATGTGGTCCAGGCTGCGATAAGCCCGATCACTGCGAAAGGCCACCATGTGCGCGGTTTCACCGGTGTGATGGCGAGTTCCGTGAGTTCGAAATATCCCGATGCCCCCTGATGCTCGAAACGGGGCACCGGGACAGCAGGTGATTTCGGTGGAGTCAATATAACACCCTTTTCCCTGTGGAAGCAGGTGTGGCGGATCGAGGAAACGTAGTCGGTCTCCAAAACCTTGCCGCCACCAGGAGCGTGCCAATCGATCAGGAAGCGTCCATCCTCCCAGTCCTGCCGGCCCGGTTTGAGGTGCTTGGAGCGCAGGACAAATGCGAAATGCAATCCGGAAACCGTTCCGAGGTCATGGATGGGTGCGGATACCGCCAAGGGCGCGCTGTTGGCTGTGCGGGTGAACCGCAGCGACTCTCCCCCACCCTCGCGGTGGCGGGACACTCCCTCCACTCCTTCCATGCCCGCGCCAATGTCTTGAAGTCCGAGGGGATTTCCCGACATGCGCTCGAATCGATGGTTCCAAAGCCCGACTGTCGCCCCTAACAGGAGTAGGAGTGCCGGAAACGGGAAAAGCGTTAGTCGCATGGTGCCTGCAGAGCCCTACGCGGACTGGTGCGGATTTCCAATGCAAAACCACCCGAATGAAACGGAACCGTTTCCGAGAGAGGCACCCCGGTCAAGATGATCCAGAAAGCCCTTGAGTGGACGGGCGGGCCGCCAGAGCCATGGAGGGAGGATCATGTGCGATGCCCGGGATGCCTTGCCGGCCTGGTCAAGAGTGAAGCGCGACATCGGACGGTGCGCGAGGAAAGGTATTGATGGCGGGACGGAAACCGTTTCTATTTCCCCGAGAGCGGCGGCTTCCGCCGTCTTCCGAAGCCCAATGGAATCCCACCCTCCCATCCCGCCATGCACCGCAGATCCATGCTCAAGTCCACCGCCGCCGTTCTGGCGCTCTCACCGGTTTCGCGTTTGTTCGCGCACGACGCCTCCAGCCCCTACCGGAAGAACATCGGCATCCAGCTCTACACGCTGCGCGATCCGATTTCCAAGGACACCGCCGGCACGCTCAAGGCGGTGGCTGCCGCGGGATACAAGCAGGTGGAGGCATACGGTTATCCCAAGGCCGGGGCGATGATCGCCGCGGCCAAGGACAACGGACTGGCGGTGAATTCCACCCACTTTGAATGGGACTCCGCGGTCAATCCGAAGGATGACGCGATGTCCGGCTTCCGGAAAATCCTCGATCAGGCGAAAACCGACGGTTTGAGCCACCTGGTGATCCCCTATCTTCACGACAAGGACCGCGCGACGCTGGATGATTACAAACGGGTGGCGGCAAACGCGAACAAGGCCGCCGCACTGGCGAAGGAAGCGGGCATCCAGCTCTCATATCACAATCACAGCTTCGAGTTCGGGCCGAAGGATGGCGGCAAGTCGGGCTTTGATGTGTTCGTCGGGGAGTTTTCCAAAGACATGATGTTTGAACTCGATGTCTTCTGGGTGAAGGTCGCTGGCATCGAGCCGGCGGATCTCATCCGGAAACTGAAGGGCCGCGTCTCCCAGCTTCACCTCAAGGATCTCAAGGACGGCATCAGGACACCGAACTTTGCGGGCGGTCTCCCTGCCGACGCGTTTCAGGAACTTGGCGACGGGGTGATTCCGATGGGACCGATCCTTGCCGCAGCCGCCGAGGCGGGTGTGACCCATTGCCATGTCGAGCAGGACCAGTCGCCCGATCCGCTTGCAAGCATCGTACAGAGCATCGGCCATCTCTCGAAGAATGACTGAGGAAAACGAACCATTTCATCGGCACGCGGCGAGACGGGTGATTCACGCCACCGCACTGGCGGGCAGACGTTCGGCATCCTTCAGGTAACATCCGGGATCGGAGCCCCAGAGGTTTCCGTCATTCGCGAAATAGGCGCGGGTGCGGAAACCGCCGCCACAGATCGGGAACCACTTGCACTCGGCGCAGGGTCCGTTCATCCGCGCCTGGCGTTCGTCCCCGGTGAGCAAACCGATGGACCGGATGGACGCCAGCACCTCCTCCGAGTCCGGGTTTTCCCCTTCCCAGATGCTGGAGAAGGGCATGCGTTTGACGTTACCAAGAATGACATCCTGCCAGAACTGGTCAGGGTGGACATTGCCCTGGGTGTCTATGTTGGCGATGCCCCGGCCCGAGCTGTTGGCTCCGCCGCCGTTCCACGAGAGCAGGCGCCTTGCCTCGTCGAGGTTCGGATGCTTTTCGTTTTCCATGCGGACCAGCAGATAGGCCCCGTCGGCCGGCTGTGTGACGGTGAGCACCTCGCGGTCAACACCCTGGCGGTGCCATGCTTCGACGCGCGAGATCAGGGTGTCGATGGCCTTGCGGGATTCCTCGCGGAAGAGCACTTGCAGCTCGCTGCCGCGGCCGGCGGGCACGAGATGATAGAAACACACGCGCTGGATTTCCTGTTCCTCGATGAAGTCGAGGATGCGCCCGATGTTCTCGACATTGTGGCGCGTGAGGGTGAGCCGCAGTCCGGTCTTCTGGCCGGCGGCGTGGCAGTTGCGGAAACCGCGCACGGCGGCATCGAATGCGCCTTCCTTGCGGCGGAATTCGTCGTGGATTTTGCCGATGCCATCCAGCGAGATGCCGACGTAGGCGACGTTGGCCGCCTTGAGCAGCCCGGCCTTTTCCGCGGTGATGAGGGTGCCGTTGGTGGAAATGGTAAGCTTGAGCCCGGAGTCGGACGCGAGTTTCACCAGATCGAAGAAGCGCGGATGGATCATCGGCTCGCCGCCGGAAAGCAGAAGTGATGGAATCCGATAGGCGGCAAGGTCCTCCACCACGTCCTGCATCCGTCCCCAGTCGAGTTCTCCGGGGTATTGCATCGCGTTGGAGTCCGAGTAGCAGTGGACGCAGCGCAGGTTGCAGGTGCGGGTGATGTTCCAGACGGTGATCGGCCTGCGGGCGCGCGCGGCGGAAGGCATGCGGGACGCGCCGTGGTTCGCGGGATGGGCGGAGACATGGCCGTAGCGCAGCGCGTCGGCGGGTTGCGCCACGCCGGTCCAGAGTTTGGTCAGATTGATCATGGGATTGGGGTGTGGGTTGATGGTTTCATGCGGCGGAGCGCGGCTGATAGACGCAGGCAGGATCCTCGGCGAAGGCGTCCCCATACACGCCGAAGGCGCGGGAGCGCGATCCGCCGCAGACCTTGCGGAACTCGCAGCGGCCGCACTTGCCGCCGAGCGCGTCGTTGTCGCGCAGCGAGACAAACAGCGGATGCTTCCGATAGATGTCGGCCGGATGGGTTTGTTTCACGTTTCCGCAAACCAGCGGCAGGAAACCGCTGGGGGAAACCTCACCGGTGTGGGAAACGAACATCACTCCGCGGCCGTCGCGGATGCCGAGCGGCGAACGCATGCCGGGGCGCGGGCGTGAAGCGCCACCGCCCATTTTCTTCATGACCACGCGGCGGAAGTGGTGGCCCTCGGTGGTTTTCACCGCGAAGGGAGCCTTGCCCACCAGGCCGGCCATGTCCTCGAAGATCCGTTCGATATCCTCCGGCTCCGGCAGGTCGGCCAAGCCGGCGCGGCCGGTCGGTACTAACAGGAACACACTCCACATCGCGGGCTTGAGTTCGAACATCAGCCGTTTGAAACCCTCATACTCGCCGAGGTTTCCCTTGGTGAGCGTGGTGTTGATCTGTAGGCTCAGCCCCGCTTCGTGGGCGCGGCGCACCGCTTCGATGGTGCGGTCGAAAGTGCCGGCCACACCGCGGAAGGAGTCATGCGTATCGCGGCTCGCGCCGTCGAGACTGAGCGACATCCGCCGCACGCCCGCGGCCTTGATTCCGGCGAAGTCGGCGCGCATCAGACGGTTGGTGGCCGAAGGGCTGAGTCCGACATGGAGACCGGACGAACTGGCCGCGCGCACAAGGTCGAGCGTGTCGGAACGCATCAGCGGATCTCCACCTGTTAGAACGAGCATCGGCGGCTTCCATTCCGCGAACTGCCCGATGAGCCGCAGCGATTGCTCCGCGTCCAGCTCCTCGGGATGCCGTTTCGGTTGCGCTTCGGCACGGCAATGGCCGCATGCCAGCGCGCATGATCGCGTGATCTCCCAGAACACCAGGAAAGGCCGGTCGTCGAAATCGTAGTCCTCCACCGCAGGTATGTCCGACGGGGGCGAAACGGAATGTGGGGCACGGATCACGGTGGATATTCAAGACTTCGAAGTCCCAAAAGGCTTCGCCTCCCTTACCCGAACCTGCGCATTTTCGGCCGCATCCCGGGATGGGCAAGGTGGTGGTGGAGTTGTGGAATGGCGCGCGCCTTATTTCAAGAATTATTTTTCTTGAATACATGGTGGTATGGCCATCACGCTCGTTTCCAATGAAACGCATCGCGGTCATGATGGCGGAGGAGCCATACCGGGGGTTCTTCCCCCTTGGCATGCTGGCGGGAATATGGGGAGTGGTGATGTGGCCGCTAACCTACGCGGGATGGCTCGGGTTTTACCCCGGTGAGGCGCACACGCGGATCATGATCGCCGGATTCATGGGGGCCTTTGTGGTGGGTTTCCTCGGCACGGCCTTTCCGCGTCTAACAGGAAACCGGCCGTGGAGCATCGCCGGATGCCTCTTCATGCTGGCCTTGTGGTCTGTCATGATGGTCTGTCATTCGACCAACCGTGTGAACGCGGGCGACGCATGGTTTTCCATCATGATGGCGGTCCTCATCGCGGGCATGATCCGGCGCTGGATCACAGGCAATCGCGACACGCCGCCGCCGGGTTTTGTGCTGGCCTTCGCCGGTGTGGCGGGAGCGGCCATCGCCGCCGGGTTTCTCGCATGGAACCCGGGGCCGTCCATCGAGGCATGGAAACTGGCGAGGTTGTGGTTGTTCCAAGGATTCCTCCTGCTGCCGCTGATGGGCATCGGTCCCTACGTGCTGCCGCGCCTGTGCGGGGAGGCGAGCGGGCATTCGTTTGATGACTCCCCCGGTCCGCCTGCCGGGTGGTGGCGGAAAACGGCACTTGCCGTGCTTGCGGGATTGCTGGTGGCCTGCGGTTTCGTGTTGGAGGCCTTCGGCCAGGCGCTGGCGGGCCAGGTGCTGAGGGCAATGGTGGTGCTTGGCTGGTTCATCACCGAGACGCCTCTGTTAGGGCGGACGGAACTCTCCACCACTCCGGGAAACGCCGCCAGATGGTCGCTGGCCGGACTGGTCGCGGGACTGGTCTGCGCCGCCGCGTGGCCCTTCGCACGGGTTGGTTCATTGCATTTGTTTTTCGTTTCCGGCCTCGGCCTGGTGACGCTGGCGGTGGGCACGCGCGTGATCCTGGGCCACGCCGGGCGCCATGATCTGTTAGGCGGGCGGATACTCTGGCTGCGCTGGGTGACCGGCCTCATGATCCTCGCCGCCGCCACCCGCATGACTTCGGATTTCATTCCGGCGGTCAGGATTTCACACCACATCTATGCCGCATGGACCTGGGCCATCGCCGGCCTGGTCTGGCTGATCGCGCTCGGCCGATACCTCGCACGCGACGGCGGAGAGTGAGCGGCATCCTACGCCAGCAACCTCGCGATCACATCCGCCGCGGAATACGATGTCCCGCCTTTCGGCAGGCAATCCAGCACCGCCTGCCAGTCATCGCCGATGGTCACCAGCGGCGCTTCGGTTCCTTCCGCCCGGATCTGGCCGATTCCGGCGGAGGCGCATAGCGCGTTGCACAGACAGATCCGGCCAGCCGCCCGTTCCGGCTCGCCGCCCTTGGACTCGAACAAGCGCTCCGGTTCCGCCGGGCAGCGGAAACCGGTGGAACCGTCCGGTTTTTGATAGGTCTCACGCAGAACGCCGAGATCGCAAACACGTCCGCGATTCTGATAGACGGCGGAATCGGCGATGGTGCCGGGAAGTTTCGCCACCTTGAAGGGAAACCCGGTGGGCGATGCCAAAGCGTCGGTTTTCACCGCCAACTCACCTGATATCATCGCCTCGATGACCCGTTTCTTCAGCCCGGGCTCGAAGCCCGATTCCTCGCAAAACGCGAAGGCCGTTCCCACCTGGACGCCATGCGCACCCACCGCTTGCGCCTCACGCAGCTTGCCGAGCCGGCCGTAACCGCCCGCCAGCCAGAAAGGCAGGCCGATTTCGACGAACTTCGCCGGATCCACCGCATCCCTTTCACCATAGACCGGCTCGCCATCGGCGGTGAGTTTCATCGGTCCTCGCGGCGGCGCGTTGTGTCCGCCGGCGATCGATCCCTCGACTACGAAACCATCAACCCTGCCGCTCGATTTGCGTCGCAGGTTCTCCGCCAGCACCGGTGAGGAAACGATGGCGAGAAACAGCGGCCTGACGAGTTGTGGCGACCCGTAATCGGACGGATCCAGCCTGATATGAACCGACTCCGTTCCTCCCGTGACGTCGAGTTTCATCTCGGTGACTTGCGCGGCGGCGAGCGAATCCAGCATGCCGGGCACCTGCCTGGGGATACCCGCGCCCATCAGCACGACATTCACCCCGGCCAGCATCGCGCCATAGAGCGCCAACAACGTGGGCGTCTGGATCTTTTCCAACAGATTGAGCCCCACCATCCCGCCGTGCCCCTCCTTGGCCAGATGAATGGCGGTGAACCCGGAGGCCACCACCAGATCCCGTGTTTCCCGCGAGGGATCGTGGGAAACCATCGCCGACGTCTTGAATGGCGCGCCCGGGCGTTTCCCTCCGGGAATGAAATACTTGTCGAGAATGCGGGCCGCGATGTCCTGATAGGGAAACGCCGCCAGCGCGCGCCTCAAGTGGCCGCCGATGTCGCCGAGTTGCAACTGCCGCGTCAGGATCAGATCCAGCGCCGTCCCCGAGACCACGCCAAGCTGCCCCTGCATCGACACCGCCCGCGCCAGCCGCCAGCCGGATATCCCAACCCCCATCCCTCCCTGAATGATCGGGGGGAGTGCGGACGCGCCGGATTCGTATTCTTCTGACATTCAGTTCCCATCCTGCTACGGATCGCCCCCGCGCCAACGCGAAAGCAGCCTGTGCGAAGCAAATCGCGTGAAAAGCGCTGTGAACACCCTCATCGTGCCGCCTTGCGGCTCATCTCCATCGCCTGCGGAAACAGAACCGAGTTTTCCAGATGAATGTGCCGGTGAAGGTCGGTCTCCATCGCCTCCAGCGCCGCGAACAAGGCCCGATACGTGTTGCAGGCCTCCGCCGGTGGCACGAACCCGTTGCTCAGCTCCCTCATCCGCCGCAGGGCATCGCCCGCGTCGTCATGCTCCCGCATCATGCACGCCACCGGCCCATCCAGCGGCATCACGCCGGGACCACCCGCGCACAGCGCCAGAATCTCGGGAAAAAGCACCTCCTCCTCCTTCGCCAGATGCCCCTCGATCTCCGCCTCCATTTCGAGAAACACCTCGTTCAGCGCGATCAGCGACGGCGTGTGGCCGCCGTGCACCCTCGCCACCCGCGCGGCCATCTCACGCACCCGCGGCAGCTCCGACCTCATGTAAGCGTGGTGCTCGTCCACGATGTGCCTCACCAAATCCGCAGGCGGCAAATCCGCCGGATTGCCGTCGCAGCCGACCCGATCCCCGGCCTCCAATTGCTCGACCACGGTCTCGACCGCCATCCCCTTCCGCTCGCAGGCCTCCCGCAGGGTCTTTCCTCCCTGACAGCAGAAATCGATCCCGAACGCTTGAAAAACCCGCGCCTGCAGCGGCGACCGCGCGACGATCTCTCCCACGGTCTGATCGATCAAAGGCGTGCCGACAGGCGAATACACATTGGTTGAATGGCTCATGTCGCCGCCACCTTCCATCGTTCCCATCCCCATATCAATAATAAACGAAACTTTTTTCTTTATTAGGTCTCACACGGCGCTTGGCTGTTCCCGGAGCCTGTTCCGTCCGCTAAGCGACACACGGCCTCCGGGCGTCCAGCGATGCAGTTCGAAAAACCCTGCGTTTTCCGGCAATTTCGAATCACCACATCACAAAACTCCCTGAAAAACCCATGCGAAAAACCGATTCCAAAATTTCTTTCCTAGAGCCATGGGCGATTCCGGCTGTTACGCATTTTTTGCTTGGCCACATCTACCCATAGTAGGAAAATGGTGATGCTCTACACCACATATAGTGTTTTCATTCGGCTTTATTAACCAAAATCCCAATCCATCGCGCCACCACCACCCTTACCCTCAAAAAACCACCATGATCCCGCCATCGCCTACCCTCGAAACCCCCGCCCGCCGCACCGCCTCCCCTGCCCCGACGCACACCGGGATGACCTTCGAACCCCGCTTCGCCGCCCCCGGAGTGTCGCCCTTCGATGAGATCGAATGGGACCGGCGCACCGCCGAGATCACCGACGATTCCGGCAAGGCGATGTTTCGCCAGGAAAACGTGGAGGTTCCCAAAAGCTGGAGCGAACTGGCCACCAAGATCGCGGTTTCGAAATACTTCTACGGCGATGCCTCCCTCGGCAAGGACCCGAAGACCGGCGGCCGCGAGCAATCTGTTAGACAACTCGTCCACCGCGTCACCCGCACCATCACCGATTGGGGACTTGCGGACGGATACTTCGCCAACGAGGCCAGTGCCGGGAATTTCTACCAGGATCTCACCTGGCTCTGCCTGCACCAACACGGAGCCTTCAATTCACCGGTCTGGTTCAACGTCGGCCTCCACGCCCAATACGGCGTCGGCGTGAAGGGTGGCGAGGGAAGCTGGCACTGGGACGACAATCCGGGCGCGGCCAAACGCGCCCCGTCGCAATACGAATATCCCCAGGCCAGCGCCTGCTTCATCCAGGGCGTGAGGGACAACATGGAGGACATCATGCGCCTGGCCACCTCCGAGGCCATGCTTTTCAAATACGGCTCCGGCACCGGCTCGGACCTCTCCACACTCCGCTCCTCGCGCGAAAAACTCTCCGGCGGCGGCCGTCCCTCCGGCCCGATGTCCTTCCTGCGCATCTACGACCAGGTGGCCAACGCGGTGAAATCCGGCGGAAAAACCCGCCGCGCCGCGAAAATGAACACCCTCAAGGACTGGCACCCGGACATCGAGAACTTCATCGAGGCCAAGACCATCGAGGAAAAGAAAGCCCGGGCGCTCATCGAGCAGGGCTATGACGGCTCCTACAACGGCGACGCCTACGGCTCGGTGATGTTCCAGAACGAGAACCTTTCTGTTAGGACGAGCGACGAATTCATGAAGGCCGCCGCCGATGGCGCCGACTGGTGGACCCGCCGCGTGACCGATGGCGAACCCTGCGAGAAGAAGAACGCCCGGGATCTGCTGCGCAAGATCGCCGTCGGCACCTGGACCTGTGGCGATCCGGGCATGCAGTTCGATTCCACCATCCACACCTGGCACACCTGCAAGGGCAGCGGACGCCAGCACTCGACCAATCCCTGCTCCGAGTATCTCTTCCTCAACGACACCGCCTGCAACCTTGCCTCGCTCAACCTCGTCCGTTTCCAGAAACCGGACGGATCCTTCGACACCGCCCGCTTCAAGGCCGCCGTCAGGATCTTCATCACCGCCCAGGAAATCCTCGTCGATCGCGCGAGTTATCCCATCAAGCCCATCGCCGAAAACTCCCACGCCTTCCGCACGCTCGGCATCGGTTATGCCAACCTCGGCGCGCTCATCATGAGCCGTGGCCTCGCTTACGATTCCGACGAAGGCCGCGCCTATGCCGGTGCCATCACCGCGCTGATGACCGGCCACGCCTACGAGGTTTCCGCCGAACTCGCCGCCACCAAGGGCCCATTCCCTTCCTATCACGACGCCCGCTATGGAGACATCACCGAGACACCGGCTCCGTCCAACGAGGAGTCCATGCTCGAAGTCATCGCCCGCCACCGCGATTGCGCGTGGAAACTCGAAGGCCATGGCGACTGCCTGCCGGTCATCGACGCCGCCCGCGAGAGCTGGAACCGCGCGCTCGATCTCGGCAAACGCCAGGGATACCGCAATGCCCAGGTCTCCGTGCTCGCTCCCACCGGCACCATCGGTTTCCTCATGGATTGCGACACCACCGGCATCGAGCCGGATATCGCGCTGGTGAAATACAAACTCCTCGCCGGCGGCGGCATGCTCAAGATCGTCAACCGCACCGTCCCGCCAGCCCTCAAGCGCCTCGGCTACACCAGCGACGACATTGCCGCCATCCTCGTCCACATCGAGCAATACGACACCATCGAGGACGTCGCCGACCCCGAAACCGGCAAGACTGTCAGAAGCGGATTGAAACCCGAGCACCTCCCCGTGTTCGACTGCGCCTTCAAGCCCCATCTCGGCAGCCGCAGCCTTCACTATCGCGGCCACCTCCGCATGATGGCCGCCGCGCAACCGTTCCTCTCCGGGGCCATCTCCAAGACCGTCAACCTGCCGGAATCCGCCACCGTCGAGGACATCATGCAAACCTACACCGAGGCCTGGCAGCTCGGGCTCAAAGCAGTGGCCATCTACCGCGACGGCTCGAAACGCTCCGCCCCGCTCAATACCAAAAAGACCTCGGACATGGGCGGAAACGCCAGCGGACTCACGCCCGGTGCCGAAGACCTCGCCGAACGCATCGCCACCCTTATCCGCGAGAACGAGGCCCTGCGCAAACAAAGCGAGACCCGCACCCGCAAACCCATGCCGGACACCCGCATGTCCCTCACCCACAAGTTCGAAATCGCCGGCCACGAAGGCTACATCACCGCCGGCCTCTATCCGAACGGCCAGCCCGGCGAAGTCTTCGTCCAGATGTCCAAGGAAGGATCCACCATCGGCGGACTCATGGACACCGTCGCCACCCTAACATCCATGGCCCTGCAATACGGCGTGCCCTTGGAACAACTCGTCAACAAGTTCGCCTACCAGCGCTTCGAGCCCAGCGGCTACACCCGCAACCCCAACATCCGCACCGCCTTCTCCATCACCGACTACGTCTTCCGCTGGCTCGGCTGCGAGTTCATCAAGGGCTACAAGGAAGCCACCTCGCCCGACAGCCACCAACCCGACCTCGCCATGCCCGAGATCGCGGAGATGGAAAAACAGGCCGTCAACCGCCCCGTCCCCGACCTCAGCCCCAACGAAGACCCCGCCATCGAACGCCTCCCCAAACCCGACCGCGTCAAAGCCGCCCTCGGCACCGCCTACATGGGCATCACCTGCTCGAATTGTGGATCGGACAAGGTGATCCGCGCCGGGGCATGCGGGGTTTGCACCCAGTGCGGGACGAGCCAGGGGTGTAGCTAACGGAGCGCCGGCTTCAGCTGGCCGGTCACTGCCAAGCACAATGTGAATCCGATTACTCTTACCCGAATGGCGCGTAGATAAGCCGAATTTCGCAAGACTTATCTACGCACCATTCTACTCTGACCCTATTTATGATCGAACCGTGAAGGAGTCCATCGCCGGCAAACGAAAGCGCGCCTGTCTTTCCACCGCCACGCTCGAAAGGTCCGTCAAACTCGCCGATTCAAAATGAGGTCGCCCTGAGGCAACAACGCTTTTTGCTTGATTCCTTTCACGCGCCGGGAAAACTGGGGATTCCAGAATGGGAAATCTATTGGACGATCTGATTGGCGGCGTGGGATGCCTGTTTTTCTTCATCGTGGCCGCATGCTTCCTTTATTGGGATTGGAAGGACGGCTGGGGTTGGTGGACCACTCTGATCCTATTATTTTTCGTGGTGGGTTTCATCGCCGCTTTGCTGGAGAACAAAAAGGAATGATGTTCGTGGATGGGATCCTGGGATTTCAATATTTCGATCGATTTTAGCGCCTCCCATCCACCCTCCATTCCCACCCCTTCCCGGCGTTTCGTCCGCCGCGCATCCGCATCGGCGGACGCCGTTCCCGGGATGCGGAAAACCCCGGACCGCGTGTCGCGAATCCGGGGTTTTGTCAGAGCGGGCGCGCCTGGCGGCTCCGCTTAGCCCTGGCGTGCGCCGTCGGGCAGGGATTCATTGAACTGGCGGCCGGTGTAGTCCGGAGTGCGGCCGTATGAGTCGCTCACGCCGATGAGCGAGGCGCGCTCGCCGGAGGCGTAAACCATGAGATAGACGACATAACGGCCGTAGTAGGTCTTGTCCGATCCCGGATAGAGCGGGCAGGTAACACTGGTTTTGCCGATGGCGGTGTTCTTCTGGCCGTAGCCGAAGGCAATGACGCGCTGGCCCGCCTTGAGGCCGCCCGGAACGAGTTTGCCTAACAGATAGCTGCCGGTCACCTCCGCGACCTCGATGGAGGAGGGAGCGGCGTTGCCGGTGCCGTTCGCATCGGCGACGATGCCGCGGAAGGTCGTGTTTGAGATATTGGAGTCGATGACGGTGGTGTCATGGTCGTAGACCCAGTCCAGTCCGGCGCGGGTGAGCGAGCGGCCGTATTCGGCCCCGGTGGCGTTGGTGAGCGTGGCGGCCGTCAGTTGGGCCTGGAGGCGGGTGCCGTCCGCGCCGCCATAAGGCAGGCCGCGGGTCTGGGTGTCGCCATTGGTGGTGTCCGAGGCATAGACCGCGCCGGTGGCGTCGAGCAGCGAGTCCATGCCCTGCGGGTAGCGTTTCTGCACCACGAAGAACTGTTGTATGTTGTTGGCGACGTCCGCCTGGCTCTTGGCGCTGACGGCCATGTCGGTGGAACGGCCGAACATGCCGACGTTTGGCACGATCAACGCGGCAAGCGCGGCGATGATGACGATGACGACGAGCAGTTCGATGAGGGTGAAACCCTTGCGGAAGGGCGATGCTTGGTTTGATTTCATGATGGGAGTCTGACTGTGACGCTTTGGGAAGCGTCCGCAAAAGGCAAACGGTTCACCGGAAAAAACGTTTTTTCCGTTCCTCGATCAGCGATCCCGATCGGGCGGGCCGGATTTCCACTTCCGAGCCCTTGGCCGAGGCGGCCGGCGGCGCACCCATGTCCGCGGAAGTCCGGTTTTCGTCTAACAGCCTCCTGGCGGCGGGCGCGTTGCGGCGGAGGAAATCATCGGTGACGGGTCCGCTCTCGCCCGGCTTGAGCATGATGTGGGGGCGGATGATAACCACCAGCTCGCGGCGGCCCTTCCGGTCATCACGCGCCTGGAACGGGATGCCGATGATGGGGATGTCGCCGAGGATCGGCACCTGCGATTTGTTTTTCCGGTTCCAGTCCTCGATCATGCCGCCGATGGCGATGGAGGTGCGGTCCTGCGCCACGAAGGTACCGCTGACGGAGCGGGTGTTGACGACGTCCACCTTCACGTTTTCCACGGCATTGCCCGCATTGCGCCCGGTGGTGACGATGGGAATGGACGCCGCATTCGGATCGATGAACGAGTTTTCCTGAACGAGGCGCAGGGTGACGGTGCGGTCGGCGTTGATGTTGGGAGTGATGAGCAGCGTGTTGCCCACGTTGCGGAACTCGGTGGTGGTGTTGGGCGTGGTGGCGACGTTGTTGTCGGTGATGATCGTCTGGCTGGAGACACCGCGGACCAGCGGCCGCTCCTCGCCGAGAAACAGGCGGGACACCTCGTTGTTGGCGGTGACGAGAGTGGGAGTGGCGAGGGTTTTCACGCGGTTCTTCTCTTCGAAAAGCCGCATGCGCGCGCGGAAGTGATCGCCGACCAGCGTGAAGGTCATGTCGTGCGATGAGCCCTCGCCTTCGCGGAACGAGCCGCCGTCCAGCGGGCGGAGCACATTGGAGCGGCCGATGGATGCGGCGGTCTTGCCATCGCTGTAGCGGAAATCGAACGCGGACTGGAACTCGTCGCCCAACTCGATGGAAACAACCTTCACCTCCAGCATGACCATCGGTGTCTGAACATCCATGCGCTGAACGAGCGCCTTGATCGAATCCAGCGCCGGTCCGTCGGCCGTCCGCACGGCGATCATGTTGTTGCGGCGGGTGGCGGTGACATGGATGGTCGCCGGGGTTTTCCTCAGGCTCTCGATTCGCGACGCGGCCGATCCATCCATCGAGGAAAGCGCCGACTCCACCCGCGCGGCCTGGTCCGGCGTGAGATCGCGGAAACCCTGATCGGTCTCCGGCACCACGCGATTCTGGCGGCTTCGCGAGAACAGGCTGCTGCCGTAAACGCCGCCATCGCGGCCGCCGGAGCTGCGGCCGGGGGAATCCGATCCGCCAAAGCCGTAGACACCTCCGCCGCCGCTGAGGAATCCGTTCACGTTGTTGCCGAGGATGTTGCCGTTGATCGCGCCGGCCTGTTGGGTGCGCTGGTTGAGGACGTCATAGCGGTCGAAGCGGCCTTCGAGATCGCGCCGCATGTCCTCATCAAGGTCTTCCGCGCCGAACGAGAGATCCACGCGATTGCCGTAGAGGTTGGCGATGGCCATGGCGACTTCCGCCACGTTCGGATACTTGAGGGTGAAAACCTCGGTGCGCTCCTCGCGGAATCCCGCAAGGTCCTTCTCGAACTCCCCGACGGTCATGATCCGGGTGATGCCGGTGGTTGCGTCCCGTTTGAACCAGAGGTTGTGGCTTTTGCATATCTCCTCCACCACGCTGGAGACGGCGACATTCGATAACATCAGGTTGATGAGGCACTTGTTCGCCTCCACGGACGCGGAGAAGTTCTCACCCGTCTGGTCGCCCAGCATGCGGAGCGTGTCGATCAGCGGCAGTTCGCTGAACTGGGCGTAAGCCACCTCGCCGTTTCGGCTCAGGTGTGCGGACGGCCCGAAGGCGGGGATCAGCGCGCTTTCACCGGTGGAGGATTCGGCCACTTCCACGCCGTCCGGCGTGATGCGTGTGACCGTGAGTTTTCGCGCTCCGTCCGGTGTGTTCGTCTGAAACGGAGCGCCGGGGCGGGCCAGCGCGCGGGAGCCGCCGTTTACCTGGAGCATGACCACCGCTCCATCTCCCTGGCCGCCCATGACGATGCCTCCCACCGACATGTCGGGAATGGCGGAGCCGCCGCTCATCAGCGCGGAGCGGAGTTCCGCGCCCGAGCGCGTGGGATCCGGCAGCTCGCCATCGGTTTCCCGGGCATGGCAAAGGCCGGCGCAGGCAAGGATCAGGAGGTTTCTGGTTTTCATGGCATATCGAATGACTTGGGTTCTAACGGACACCTCCGGCGATGGAGAACAGGGCGGCGAAAAAGGCGATGTAAACAAATCCGACGATGGCTCCCACGACGAGGATGACCACCGGTTCGATCAGGACGCTCATGCGCCGGATGACGATCAGCAGTTGGTTTTCATGGAACATGGCGACCTCATCGAGAGTCCTGACCAGCGTGCCGGCGTTCTCGCCCACGGCGACCATGCGCGGCAACATCGGCATGAAGTGCCCCGGCGCTTCCAGCGGCGGGGCGAGTCTTCCGCCGCGGAGAACCGTTTCGCGCGCGTGAGCCACGCGGGCGCGGAGGGCGCGGTTTTCCAGCAGGCCGGCCACGGTGCCCAGGCTCTCCAACAGCGTGACGCCGCTCTCCAGAAGCACGCCGAGTCCGCGGGCGAATGTGGCGGTGCCGGCCATGCGCAGCACGCCGCCGGCCAGCGGCACGCGCAGCATGAAGCGGTCCGTCCACAAGCGCCCGGGCGGCCAGCGGCGGACGAAGATCAATGCGACAAGCGAGACGATGCCAAGCACCAGCAACTGCGGGAACCACGACTGGATAAGCGAGGAAACCTCCATCAGGTTCCGTGTTATCTCCGGCAGGTTCCGTCCCGCGCCAGACAGATATTTGCTGATCCTGGGAATGACAAACACCACGAGGAAACCCGCCACGCCGAGAGCGAGCAGGGTGACGATCACCGGATAGGCCATCGCGTTGAAAACGGTGAGTTTGAGCTGGCGGCGGCGCTCCAGATGCTCGGCGGCGCGGGCGAGCGCGGCATCCAGATTTCCCGTGGTCTCCCCCACCCTGGCGAGTTGGATGACGTGCTCGGGGATCACCCTTGACTCCGCCGCGAGCGCCTCGGCGAAGGATGAGCCGCGCTCGATGCTCCCCGCCACGCGGTTCCACACCTTCCCCATGCGCGGCTTGGATGATTGTTCCGCCACGGTGCGCAGTGAGGAAAGCAGGCTGAGCCCGCTGCGGAGCATGGTGGCCAGTTGCAGACAGCCCATGCCCACGTCGAGCGTGCCGGGTTTCACCCAACTGTTGGGATTCCACGAGGTGCCGGCGGACGGGGCGCGGACTTCCTCGAAGTCCACGAGCAAGAGTCCGCGGGAACGGAGTTCGCCGGTAAGCGAATCGATCCCCGCGGCGGAAACCGTGCCGGCGGCCGCGGCCCCGGTCGCGTCACGGCTGGTGAATCGGTAGGATGGCATCTGTTAGAATCCGGTGGTCGCCGCGAAGACCTCGCGCAGGGTGGTGCCGCCATCCAGCACCTTGGATATGCCGTCCTGTTGCAGGGTTCTGAAACCCTTGCGTGAAAGGGACTCCATGAGCGCCGTTTCCGGAGCGGAGCGGGCGATGAGCGAGGCGGTCTCCCCATCGATGGCGGCGCACTCGAAGAGGCCCATCCGGCCATCGTATCCGCGCCCCGCGCAGTGGAAACACTCGCCGGGGCCATAAACCACGGGCGGGTTCGCCGTTTCCATGCCCATCGCGGCGAGCAGCGCGGAGTCCGCGGGGGTTTCCACGCGGCAATGCGGACACAGCCTGCGCACGAGGCGCTGGCCGACGCATAGCCTGAGCGTGGCGGAGACCAAATGGGCGGGCATGCCCATGTCCGCCAGCCGCGCGATCGCGCTCACGGCGTGGTTGGTGTGCAGCGTGGAAAACACCAGGTGCCCGGTAAGCGAGGCCTTCACCGCGATGTCCAGCGATTCATAATCGCGGATCTCGCCGATCACGAGCACGTCCGGATCATGTCTCAGCAGCGAGCGCAGCGCCTTGCCGAAGGAAACCTTGTCCGCGGAATCCACCTCCACCTGCGCCATGCCGGGGATCTCGCACTCGATGGGATCCTCCACCGAGATCACGTTGAGCGGGCGCGCGGCGAGCAGTTTTCTAACAGCCGCATACAGCGTGGTGGTCTTGCCGCCGCCGGTGGGGCCGGTGAGCAGGATCAGCCCGTGGGGACGCTCCAGCGCCGCGCCGAAGGCCGCCAGGTCGGATGCGGCCATGCCGAGGTCCTCAAGCGAAAGCCAGTCTTCCCTGGACGGGAGCAGGCGCAGGGTCATGCGCTCGCCATGGCGGGTGGGCAGCGAGGCGACGCGCACATCCACCGAGTGGCTGCGTTCCGCCATGTGCCACGAGTGGACGAACGCGCCATCCTGCGGCGCGCGGCGTTCCGCGATGTCCATGCCGGCCAGCACCTTGATGCGGCTGGTCAGCGCGGCGTGGGCGGAAACCGGAATGCGGCGGAAGCTTTCAAGCACCCCATCCACCCGCAGACGCACCAGGGTTTCCTCACGGCCGGGATCGAGATGAATGTCCGATGCCCGGCGCATGATGGCCGCGCGCATCAACTCGTCCGCAAGGCGCGTGGCGTCATCGCCATCATGAACCTCGGCCGTGCCGGATGCCGGGCGGATGTCCCCATAAACGCGGGACAAGGCCCTTGCCATCATCGCGGCATCCACCGTCACGATGGTGGCGGGCATGCCGGTGAACCTTTCCACGGCGGCGATCGAGGCGGAGTCACCGGCATCGACACAGGCCACATGGATCTTGCCGCGGATGGCGGCGAACGGGAGCACACGTTTCCGCACAGCGAGGCTCACCGGAATGCGCATCGCCCACGCCGGATCGGTGCGGACGCGGTCGAGATCCACTGCCCCGGCTTCCGTCACTTGCCACCTCCGTTCCATCCGTTGCGGAGATTGGACGCGCGTTCCCGCATCACCGCCGGATTGCGGGCCATGGCTGCGGCCGTTTGCCCGTCGATGCGGCCGGCCACCCACAGCCGCGCGAGATCCTGCTCCAGGGTCTGCATGCCGGACGCGGTGCCGGTTTCCATCGCCGAATAAATCTGCGCGCTTTTCCCGGTGGCGATCAGGTTTGCCACGGCGGGGGTGTTGATGAGGATCTCGCTGGACGCGACGCGTCTAACAGAACCTTCGGATGACAGCGCGGGCAACAAGCGCTGCGCCACCACGCCGCGCAGCACCAGTGACAACTGCCGCCGGATGCCATCCTGCTCATCCGCGGGGAACACCGAGACCAGCCGCTCGATCGAGCCGACGCAATCGCCCGCGTGCAAGGTGGTGAAAACCAGGTGGCCGGTCTCCGCGGCGGTGATCGCGGTGCGGATGGTGTCGAGATCCCTGATTTCCCCGACGAGCACCACGTCCGGATCCTGGCGGAGCGAGGCGACAAGCGCGTCGTTGAACGTGGGCGCGTCCATGCCCACCTGCCGCTGGTTCACCACGCAGCGGACCGGCCGGTGAAGATACTCGATGGGATCCTCAATGGTGATGATATGCCCGGAGCGGCTGCGGTTCACATGATCCAACAGCGTGGCGAGTGTGGTGCTTTTCCCCGCGCCGGTGGGGCCGGAGACAACCACCAGGCCGTCTCTCGCGTCGGCGAGATTGAGCAGGGAATCGGGAAGGCCGAGTTCGGACAAGGGCCTGAAGCGGTCCTCAAGACGCCGCAGCGCGAGCGCGGGCTGGTTTTGCCGCAGGAAGATGTTGAAACGGAAACGGACGCCCTCGGGCGAGGTCACCGCGCCATCGAGCGAACCTTTCGGCATTTCGGGAAACGGCCGCCCTAACAACTCTTCGCATATCCGCAATATCCGCGCGGCGTCACAGGTTTCCCAACCCTCCATCGGGGCCAGTTCGCCGTGAATCCGGACATGCGGCGCGAGCCCGGGAGACAAATGCGCGTCGGAGCCGTCCAACCTCACACATTCCGCAAGCAACCGGGTGATGACATCGTTCTCCGCGCTCATAACAGGACATATAAGTTCCAGACAGGCATCAGGCGCTCTTTCGGATCGCCTTCCATCGTGAGATTGAGCGGAACAAGCACCGGCGAGGACGAGGCGAGATCCTGAAGCAATTTCACCACGGACGGATAGGGGCCGCTGATCTCGATCCGCCACACCTGCGGGGCGTCGGGATCACCGGAAACCATCGCCGGCACCGCGCTGGCAATCGCCGCCGGCAACCTGGAGCCGCCCTTGTCGCGCTCCGTCGCACCGATCCGGATCCCGAGCGCGTCGCAAAGCACCGATATGCGACGCAGCGACTGACTCCGGTCGAATATGGGGCGCTCACCCCCGGTTTTCGTCCGCAGCGTTTCCGCCTCGCTTACGAGGGATTCGAGGTCGGCCCTGGCGCTTTCGATCTGCGCCTGCCGCGAGGTGAGTGAACCCTGGTTCTCGATGCGCCGCCGCAGCAAACGCTCCTCCGCGGAAGCGGCCTTCAGCAGGAACAGCCAGCCTGACAGAAGAATCGCGATGGCGGGCAGCGCGGCGGCCAGCCAGCGGTCGGAATCGGAGCGAAGTGTCATTGTGTGTCCTCCGTTTCGCGGTTCGCGCTGATGGCATCGGCCGTTCCGGCATGGACGACTGTTAGGGAAAACTCCCATGGGCCGCCGTTGGGCAGATTCCTCAATCCCTTGCGGCGGCCCTGATGGACGGACCAACCGGAGGCGCGCAGGGTTTCGCGCAGGACGAGGGCGAATTCATCCACGGCCTCCGAGTTGAGTGACAGGCCCCTCACCACGGACGAGGACGGCCCCTCGGCATCGAATCCGCGCAGCACGATCTCGTCGGGTCTTTGCAAGGCGAGCCCCCGCAGCAGTGAGGCGAGGGCGAGCCGCCTTGATGCCAGAATCCGGAACCGCTCCATCTCCTCGCGGAGACCGGCGATCTCCCCGCCCGCGGCCTGGATGCGGTTGTTCAGGTTGGCAAGCTCGGCGGCGGCGGCGGAAAACTCCGCGTTTGCCGCTCGCAGCGCCCTGGTCTCGGAAACAATCCGCCATCTGGCTGTTAGAACGACCGCCAGCGCCACCAGAGCCATCACGGTGGCGGCCCTGCGGAATCGCCCGGCGGATGGAGGGGCCTTGGGAGTCCTCACCAGCGGCACCTCGCCGCCTTCGATCCCGCCCAGCAACCGATGAAGCCACGCGCTGCGGGCGGACCCATCGTCCGGAGGCGCGGAAGCGAACGCGATGCCGCCAAAAGCTCCGCCCGCGAGCTGAATCAGCCGCGTTCTGAGGTCCGCTGGCACAACAACCACTTCGAAGTCCCCCGCTCCGGTCCTGCGGAATCCGAGGGCGGAGGAAGTCATCGACATGCCTGAGAACGGTTCGGCCTCAAACGCCAGCGCCCGCTCCAACTGCCCGTCGCCCAAGCCTGCGATTTGGGTCGGATTGAGATGGATCGTCTGGGAAAACCATTCGTCGGACACCAGCCAGACTTTCCTCCCGAAGCCATCCCGCCCGTCGCGCGCCGCGTCAAAGGCCTCCGCCACGGACAAGCCCGCGGGACGCGGCGAGGACGTGCAATGCCACTCGCCGTCCGACAGATCCGCTCGCAGGATTTCCCGCGCGAAAACGCCTAACAGAGTGTGCGCGCCGGATCTCATCGGTCTATTCGGAGTTCCACGAAGTTCGCTCCCGGACGCAGGCGGAGGTTCCTTACGGCGCTTTTCCTGTGGGTGTTAGGTTGGTTGTCCCGCGGATGAAAATAGGCCCGGACCACGCGATGCCCGTGAGTCAGACCGGTGATTTTCGGAATAACCACCGGGTTGCCCGTGAATGGAGCGGAGGCGGATCGCACCTCGATCTTAGAAGCGTCCGCCGGATCAGGGGAAAACACGACGAGAGTGATCCGCTGCGAAATGTCAGGCACCGCCGGCTCATCCTCGTCCATCACTTCCACCTGTGCTGTTAGATCGGACTGATGGTCTTGATCCGCGAATACCAGAAAACCGTCCCGATCATATCCCGCGTCCGCCGCGCCGAGCGTTCCGTTGGCCCCGAGATGCCAAATCGCGCGGATGTCCTGCCCGGCCGCGGTAAGCGGATTGCCCGCGGCATCGCGCAGCCTCGCGTATCCTTCGGCGTCCGGATCGGGGGAAACGGATGACAAGGGTGTCACCATCGGGTTTCCCCAACCGTCGAGCCAATCGCCCGCACCGATAGGCAGCCTCAGGTAGGGCCCGCGCCAGCCGCCGGACACCAGCACCTCCCCATCCTCATAACCGGCGGGAACCCCATTCTCCGCCAGCGCCTGCCGAACATCGAAACCCGCGCCCGGATTCAGCCACAGCTCGGAGAGTGTCAGCCTGCCATCGATCTCCACCGCTCGCGGAAGCCGCCCCATGTCCGCCACAAAACCGCCGATCGCGGGCGAGCCGTCCACCGCCCGGTCGTTCGGAGATCCGAGCACCGCGTCACGCAGCTCGCGCAGCCCCTCGCGATTCGCCTCTTCCCGTTTCTGGTCCTCGAGGTGGCCGAGCGAGCGGAGCGCGAGCGTGGTCACCACCGCGAGGATCGCCAGCACCACAACCAGTTCGAGAAGGGTGAATCCGTTGGAGTCAGGGGGTCTCTTCCTCATATGCATCCACACGGTTCATGAACAGCACCAGATCGTCTCCGCGCGCGGGAGCCCTGCCATCCGCCAGCATGCCCGCCAACCGGTCCGGCGGTGTTGTTAGAATACCGTCCGGCCCGGCCGACACCACCCGGCTGTGGGAGAAGCGCCGGGCATCATCAGCCGGCATTGCGAAGGCGGCGGATGGCGGCGTCTGGATCACGTAGGGGTTTCCCCACGGATCACCCAGCGAGACATCTCCCGGAAGTCCGTAAACCACCGCCGGTGGAGCGCCGGAAAACCCGCGCCCGGCAAACGTCGCGTCCCCGGAAAACCTGCGATCGCCGTCCGCTGGAAAACGTCCGGCCCGAACGCTCTCCGTATTCGCCGGACCCACGCCCGGACGCAGATACGGCCCGCGCCAGCCGCGCCGCGCCACCGGATCATACCCCGCATGGGCGGGATGGGAAGATGCTGAAAAAAGGTCGTGAACCCGCATGTCCGCGGCCCTGAATCCGGGCACCGGTTTCATGTCCGCCAGATAGCCGCTCCCGGCGGCCGAACCCATGATCGCCTCGGCGATGGCCTTCATGGACGCGCGGGCGACGCCCAGTTCCGCATCCTCCCGCGAACGATCCACCATGCCCACCACCAATGCCGCCAGGGCGGCGATGATGACCACCACCACCAGCAGTTCCATGAGCGTGAACCCCCCGCCGCGGCCGGAACACGATCCGGGCGGTCCGAGAGGCCGGGGCCACACCGGGAAATTCAAAGAATGCGTCACTGTCCAACGTTAGAGCGCCCGGAATGGAGAAAAGGTTCGGTGAAACTCCCGAAAATTTCCGGGAACAGGTTGACGGAAACAATCCGCTTGTGCGCGCCTCTCCGAAATGCCCCCTTCCCGCCACGAAAGCGAGCGATGGCGAGACACCCGGAGAACCGGATGCATATCCGGAACCGTCCGGCGAAGACCCGGATGTGGGCCTGATGGGCCTCGTCGCGGGAGGGTCCCATGCGGCCTTCTCCGAGATCGTCCGCCGCCATCAGAAACTCCTGCTGAACTTTTTCGCGAGAATGGGCGCTTCCCATGACGGTGAGGATCTCGTTCAGGAAACATTCATCCGCTTGTACCGCTATCGGGAAAGCTATCGCCCGACCGCGAGGTTCACTTCGTTTCTCTATCATCTCGCACGCAACGTATGGGCGGACCAAGGGCGGAAATCCATGCGCTCCGGGCGGCTCGCCGAAAGCCTGCGCGACCTCGCGCCACAGGCGGAAACACCCGGTCCCCCGCGCATCGACAGGGCCGACATCGAGGCCGCCCTTGACCGGCTCTCGCCAAAACTCCGCGAGACACTCGTGCTTACCATCTATCAGGGACTGCGCTATCAGGAGGCCGCCGACGCCCTCGGCATCCCCCTCGGCACGGTCAAATCACGCGTCAATCTCGCACTCAACGCACTGAAGGAGATCCTCCATGAAGACTGATTGCCCGCACCGCTGCCACGCCATTGACTTCATCACCGGCGAACTCGATCCCGCCACGGCCGGGGTTTTCTCCCGCCACCTCGGGGAATGCGAAACATGTCGCGCCGAGGTCGATTCCGCGCACCGGCTGATCGCCTCCCTGCGCTCGCTTCCCGAGCCGGAATACCGTGATCGCACGGAGGAAATCCTCGCTGCCGTGAAGCGGGGGGAAAACAGACCCGCCACCCCGGTTTGGAAACGTCCACTCGCCGCCGCAGCCGCCATTGCAATCCTCGCCACCGCCTTCTGGGCGCCCAAACGGCCCGCCAACAGTCCCATCGCCTCCGTATCGACGGACACGCCAAAAGCCGGATCAACCCCGGATGCCAGCATCCGCAAGGCCGTCGACTGGCTCAAGGCCAACCAATCCGCAGACGGCTCGTGGGACGCGAAAAAATGGGGGGGGCGCCCGCAGTTCCAGGTCGCGCTCACCGCGCTGCCCGCCATCGCCATCCAACACGCGGGCGAACCGGCGGATCAGTCCGCGCGCATGGCCGTGCGCTGGCTGCTCGGTCAACAGTCCGCCGATGGACTCATCGGCCCGAAAGGCGTGGGTCTTCCCTTCAATCACAGCCTCGCCACCTTCGCCCTCCTGCAAGCGGCGAATGGCCGGTCCGAAAGCGAATTGAAGGCTCCCCTCAAGGCCGCACTCGATGCCATTCTCCGCAACCAGACCCGCGACGGCGGATGGGGCCACTACGGCAGCCCGTTTTCCAACAACTCCATCACCGCGTGGCATTTGCGGACACTTGAAACCGCCGCCGCCAGCGGATGGACCGAAGTGATGCCGGCACTCGAACGCGCCAAGGCATCCCTCGCATCGCAAGTCCAGGACACCCGCGGCACTCCCGCCGCTTCGGGCGATGGAGCCATTCCCGACATGTGCGCCACTTACTTCTCAGCCGGAGAGTTGAGCCGGCAGAACGATCCCGCAGCCAGGGAAAAGCTTTCCTCGATCCGGGAAACCCTGCTCGCCCTCCAGGAAAACGCCGGCAATGACTCAGGCAGTTGGCCGCCCGACGGTACCTGGGGCCACGCCGGTGGCAGGCTATACTCGACCGCACTCGCGTCACTCACGCTCGATGCCAGGTAGGCGGAAACGAGGAGTCCCAGCCGACATGCAAACGGCGTCGGGACGCCCCAAGAATTAGCTCTTGAAATTAAATTTAGCCAAGGCTAATTCTCCGGGCGCAATGAATCAACCGCACTTCATCCGCTTTGCCTTCGCCACCATGGGCGGCGTTCTTCCGGCGCTCGGCGCCGAAGCCCCGCGCCCGCTCAGCACCGACCGTCCGGACGCGACGGAAAGCGCCCATACGGTGGACGAGGGCCATTATCAGTTCGAAACCGAGTTGGCCTCATTCACCCGCGACGGCGGCAAATGGAGCGACTACACCCTCGGCGAACTGAACGCCAAATACGGACTGACGGATCGCTCGGACATCCAGTTCGTCCTGCCCCTCTTCACCCATGCCCGGGGCGTCGGCGAGGGCTTCGGCGACATGCAGGTCCGCCTGAAACACAACCTCTGGGGAAACGACGGCGGGGGGACGGCCATGGCGCTCATGCCCTTCGTGAAACTTCCCACCGCCAACGGCGATCTTGGTAACGGCGAGATCGAGGGCGGCCTGATCGCCCCATTCGCGTTTGCGGCGCCAGGCGACTGGTCCTGCGGAGTGATGGCCGAAGTCGATCTCGCCCATGACGAGGACGGGAGCGGTCACAACCTGGTTGGACTGGTTTCCGCCACCGCCAGCCACGGACTGACGGAAAACACCGCCGGCTTCATTGAGATCGTCGGGATTTTCACTGCGGAATCCTCGGACGAACTCGAAGCCTGCTTCAACACCGGCCTCACCTGGGCCGTGACCGAAACCTGGCAGCTTGACTGCGGCATCCGCGTGGGCATGACCTCGGCGGCGGCGGACCTTTGCCCGTTTTTCGGCTTCAGCACCAGGTTTTAGCCCGAAATTTAGCCTTGGAAAAGATCCTCAACCGAACCTAATACCCGCGCGGACACATGAATCCACCGATCCACCAACTCACCCGCCGCGCCATGCTGCCGCTGGCCGCCGGATTGTTCGCCCTGCTCGCCACCGCTTGTGGCGGAGGAAAACAGACGGGAAAATCCGGCAAAAAGAAGGTCGTCACCAGTTTCACCATCATCGCGGACATGGCCCGCGAAGTCGCCGGGGACGCCGCGGAGATCGAATCCATCACCAAACCCGGCAGCGAGATCCATGGCTACGAACCCACGCCGAAGGACATCGTGAAAGCCCAGTCCGCCGATCTCGTGCTTTGGAACGGCATGAATCTGGAACTGTGGTTCGAGCGCTTCTTCGCCAACGTGAAGGACATTCCCTCCGCCGTGGTCAGCGAGGGCATCCGGCCGATGGACATCTCCGGCGGCCCCTACACCGGAAAACCCAACCCCCACGCCTGGATGTCCCCCGCCAACGCGGCGATCTATGTGGAAAACATCCGCAAGGCGCTGGTGGCGATGGATCCCGCCAATGCCGGGACCTATGACAGGAACGCCGCCGCCTATACCGCCAGGATCAGGGCGCTGGACGGGCCGGTGCGGGCGAAACTCGCCGCCATCCCGGAGGAAAAGCGCTGGCTCGTCACCAGCGAGGGCGCCTTTTCCTACCTATGTGATAACTACGGGCTTCGCCAGTTATATCTTTGGCCCATCAATTCGGACGCCCAGGGCACGCCCCAACAGGTAAGCGCTGTCATCGACGGGGTCCGCTCCCACGGCATCCCGGCGGTGTTTACCGAAAGCACCGTGAGCGACAAGGCGATGCGCCAGGTGGCCAGGGAAACCGGCGCCAGGTTCGGCGGCGTGCTGTATGTGGACTCCCTGACGGAAAGCGACGGCCCCGCCCCCACCTACCTGAAACTGTTGGAAACCAATGCGGACACCATCGTGAGGGGATTTCTCGGAAAATGAGCGACAGCCCGCCCAGCCTCGAAGTCAAGGGACTCACAGTGGCCTATCCAAACGGCCACATCGCCCTGCGCGACGCGTCCTTCCACCTCGGCGCAGGCACCATCTGCGCGCTCGTCGGCGTGAACGGCAGCGGCAAGTCCACGCTCTTCAAGAGCATCATGGGCTTCGTCAATCCCAGCGCCGGTTCCGTCAGCATCCTCGGCCGTCCCGTTCGCGAAAGCCTCCGCGCGAATCTCGTCGCCTACGTCCCGCAGTCCGAGGAGGTGGACTGGCGGTTTCCCGTCAGCGTGTGGGATGTCACGATGATGGGGCGCTACGGCAGAATGAATTTCCTGCGCATCCCGCGCGCGGAGGACCGGCGGATCGTCGGCGAGAGCCTGCGCCGGGTGGCGATGTGGGAGTTCCGGGACCGCCAGATCGGCGAACTCAGCGGTGGTCAGAAAAAACGGGTTTTCCTCGCCCGCGCCCTCGCCCAGGGCGGCAGGGTGATCCTGTTGGACGAACCGTTCACCGGAGTGGATGTCGGAACCGAGGAGGCGATCGTCGGCTTGCTGCGCGAACTCCGCGAGTCCGGGGCCATCATCCTGGTATCCACCCACAATCTCGGCAGCGTGCCCGAGTTCTGCGACCGCGTGGTGCTCGTCAACCGCACCGTGCTCGCCCATGGCCCCACCGCCGAGGTGTTCACGGAGCAAAACCTCAGCGCCGCTTTCGGCGGGGCCTTGCGGAGCTTTCATTTCGAGCAATCCACCGTCCAGTCGCACGACGGCCGTACGATCCGCGTGCTCAGCGACGACGAGCGCCCGCTGGTTTTCGGCAAGGACGGCCACCTCGAATACAAGGACCGACGCGGTCGCGAGGAGTTGCTGAAACAACGATCCGAGGCAGATGACTGAGCTGTTCACCCCGTTTCAATATGATTACATGGTGCGCGCCATCTGGGTGAGTGCCATGATCGGCGGCGTCTGCGGTCTCTTATCCGCCTTCGTCACCCTCAAGGGCTGGTCGCTGATGGGCGACGCACTTTCCCACGCGGTGGTGCCCGGCGTTGCCCTCGCCCACATTCTGGGCCTGCCCTTCGCAGCCGGCGCGTTTGTCGCCGGACTGCTCGCCGCCGGTGCGATGGCGTTTGTCAGAAACCGGAGCCGCATCCGTGAGGACGCCGCCATCGGCATCGTCTTCACCGCATGGTTCGCCCTCGGGCTCGTTCTCATCTCCCTGTTTCCCGCGCGGATGGACCTCAAGTCGATCATCCTCGGAAACATCCTCGGCATCTCGGATGGGGACATCCGCCAGGTGGTCGCCATCAGCGCCGTGACATTGGCGGCGCTGGTCCTGAAATGGCGGGACCTGATGCTGTTCTGCTTCGATCCCGGCCAGGCTCGCACCCTCGGCATGCGGACCAACCTGCTGCATGTCATGCTGCTCACGCTGCTCGCCGCCACGGCCGTGGCCGCGCTGCAGGCGGTGGGCGCTTGCCTGGTCGTCGCCATGCTGGTCACACCGGGGGCCACTGCCTATCTGCTGACGGACCGCTTCGGCACCATGCTGTGGCTGTCCGCCGCCACCGGTGCGATCACCTCGCTGGCGGGGGCCTGGGCGAGTTATCATTTCAACGGGGCCACCGGCGGCTGCATCGTCACCTTGCAGACGCTGCTGTTTCTCGCCGCCTTCCTGTTCGCGCCCAAGCACGGCATGCTGGCGGCGAAACGCCGCGCCAGCCCGCGATCCGAAGCCGCATCCGCGCCATGAACCTCCTGTTGGAACCACTCCAGTTCGCCTTCATGCGGGACGCCCTGGCCGTCGGCTCGCTGGTCGCCGCGACCTGCGCGGTGCTTTCATGTTATCTCATCCTCAAGGGCTGGTCACTGATGGGCGATGCCATCTCCCACGCCGTTCTGCCGGGCATCGTGCTGGCCTACATCACCGGCCTGCCGCTCGCTCTCGGAGCCTTCGTCGCCGGACTCGGCTGCGCCACGGGTGTGGGATTCATCAAGCGCCACAGCCGGATCAAGGAGGACGCGGTGATGGGCGTCGTCTTCACCGGACTGTTCGCCTTCGGGCTCGTGCTTTTCAGCCGCACTTCCTCTGACATCCATCTCGATCACATCCTGGTCGGCAATATCCTGGGAATCAACCGCACCGAGGCGTTGCAAACGCTTGTCGCCGCCGCCACCGTGCTTGTGATAACGCTCGCGCTGCGCCGCGACCTGCTGCTGATTTGCTTTGATCCGGCCCAGGCTAGGGCGCTTGCCCTTCGCGAACGACTTCTCTCCTATCTTCTCCTCGCGCTCATATCCATGGCCATCGTCGTCTCGCTGCAGGCGGTCGGCATCATCCTGGTGATCGCCATGCTGGTCACTCCGGGCAGCATCGCCCACCTCTGGACCGACCGTTTCGACCGCATGTTAGGCATCGCCGTGCTCGCGGCGGTGTCCTCCACCGTCATCGGCGTGTACGTCAGCTACCACACGGATAGCTCCACCGGCGGTTGCATCGTGCTGGCGCAGGCGGCCGTCTTCGCCGCCTCACTGGCCTTTGCTCCGAAGCACGGCATCCTCGCCAGCCGCCGCGTCCGCACGGGAGAGGATTGACCGACCGGCCAAGGCCCGGACGCCATCCGTTCAGCGCGGCCGTATCTGGAAATCCGGATTGTTTTCCGCCGCCGCCTGAATCGACCAGCGGCGCATGTCGCGCAGTGATTTCTCGTCCAGCAGCTCCACATTGCCCGCCAGGCAGGCAACCGCAGCCCGGCCGCCCCAGCGGAAATCCACGAAGCCATGGTCCGCGGACGGGGACTCCGCGGAGAACGCCTTGTTAGACCACACGGGAGCGGTCAAACGGGGCGGACGAACCTCGAAGTATCCGTGGCGGCTATCATCCGAGTGCGCCGAGGCGAAAACCACGAACTTCTCCGGGCTGTTGGAATCGCTCAGACGCTCGAGATGGAATTTGCCCACCAGATCGATCGTTCGTTTCACAGGACTGAGCGGGCTGCCGGTGCCGAAGTGTCCTCCGGCCAGCACGGTGTTGAGTCCCATGTTGGACTGCACGCTGACAAGGTAGTCGCGGTTGGGGGCACTGAGCGCCTTTTCGTTGCCGTTGTAGAGCATGACGCCCTCGATCTTCGGCACATGGGGGGCAAGACGCCAAGGATAGCGGGCGTTGAGCGGGAAGTGCAGCGTTTCGCCATCGAGATTCACCGCGGTGGCATCCGTCTGATAGCCGGGGAGCACCTGGCCGGCGTTTTCCGCCGCGTGGCCGAGGTAGGCGGCGATGAGATTCCGGGCGGCGTTTATCTCCACCGCCGTCCTCGCCTTGTTGCGCGCGGCGATCGCACAGGTGTATCCGACGCCGGCGAGGGTGGCCGCGATGACCACCACCACCAGCACCTCGACGAGGGTGAAACCGTTGTTGGATGGACTTCTCATGGCGTGCGGGCGATGGCCAAACGGTAAAAGCGTTTTCCTGGGACAATGGCATCGGAATACCCGCCGGTCCCGGCAGCGGTGGCGGCGTGGCTGTGAACCTGCTCCCAGGAACCGGGAGACAGGTCCGGCGAGGCCTGCAGCTTGAATGTCAGCCCGGCAAACTCCGGCCAATGCAGTGCGACGGAGTTCCCCTCGCGTTCGATGGCGAGCGGAAAGACGAGATCCACCTCCAGCTCGAGCGTCGGCGCGATGCCGCCCTTGTATTCCGGATCGCTCATCATCAGGAAATGATGAACGAAATCGTCCTTGGTGTAATAGGCGGCGAACTCCCCGGCCTGCTCGGTGGCGGGATGCAGCGAGGAAAGCGAAAACCAGACGCGGCCGGCCGCGAGACCTTCGCGAAGGTAGGCATTCACTCCGGGCAGTTCGGTGTTGATCTGAAAACCGAAAGTCGTGCCCTCGGGAACCGGATCTCCGGGCGCGATTTCCGACGTCTGGCCTACCGCCCACGGGATCGATTCGAATTGCCCGGTCACATTGCCGCTCACATCGCGTGACACTCCGCCCGCGTCGAAACCCAGGGGAAACGCGCTGCGTGTGCCGGGCAGGCCATTGCCTCCATAGCCAGAGGTTTCCAGAAAGGTGGCGGCCGTGGCCCCGTTGCGGAATCCCGCGCCGTGAAGCTCCAGCGGGCGCCCCGCGTCACCATCGGTCGACGAGGCGGGAACGGATGGCGTGGCGTAAGTACGCCATTCATCGTAGGTAGGATCGTAGGCGAACAGGTTGTCCTGACCGATCATGGAGGTAATCCTCACCGAGCGGATCCGATAGAACTCCGGCGGCAACCCCGCGGGAACCGCCTGGCCGGTGTCGAAGGCGAAAAGGAAGAAGCCCCAGCGGTCGTCGACTCCCCCGAATTCCGGCAGGGCGCTGAAGGTGGAGGCCTGTGACCTCAGCCCCGGCGTGCCGTTGGACGGATACATCCAGCGGTCCTGCGAGGGTTCGGCAATCACTGCCGGAGTCCCCGCGGCGGCATGCGCCGCGGGAAACAAGGCGAGCAACAGAAGCGAAAGGCGAATCATCGGCGGCGGCGGAGCAGAGTGAACGGGCACAGGGAGAGCAGAAGCGCCGAGGCCGGCTCCGGAATCACTTGGACGAAGGTGTCACCCTGGTTGACCTGAAGTTCGAAAATGCCGGAATTGGCCAGCCCGGTCCAGTTGATCGAGTAAGCGGACCCGTCCGGGATGGTCACTCCTGTCAGATCCCACTGGAAGGCATACCAGTCCATGTCCTGATTTCCGAATCCGCCGGTGGAATAGTTGTCGATTGTCTGATAAAGAACCGAGAAATCCGAAGGCAGCGTGAGCGATCCGATGGTGAGGGTGGGGCTGGTGTCGAACAGCATCTCGCTCCGGTTGGTGCCCCTGATCTGAAACACCAGGGTCTCGATGCCGGTCACGGTGGTGCCGGAGATGAAAAAGTCTCCTCCCGGAACCAGCGAGAAAGTCGAGACTCCCTGATGGAGGCTGCCGCCCGCGATATATCCATAACCGCCGGTTTTCCCGAGAACGGAGGAACCGGAACCGAGGTTGGAGGCGATGGTCGCGGACCAGGCGTTGGTCAGGCTGTGAAAGCCGTAGGGCCGGGTATTGTTCTGGCCGGCCACCACCGGATCGTTGTTGATGCGGGACGTGGTCAAATCGTCCCAGCCCTCGTAGGTGACATTTCCTGTCAGGGTGTTGCCGGGCACCAGGGTGCCGCCGGTCTGGAAGGACACGAGCGCGGCGCCGGCGGACTGTGAGATGAGTGTGGCGGCAAGGACTGCGGATGGGATGCGTGGTTTCATGGATGGTTTCATTTCGAGACGACAAAGGGTTGGAGCGCCGCAATGACCTTGTCGGCCGCGGGTTTCTCCTTCTCAAGGCGGCCCAATACCTTCGAAAGGCCTTCGCCACCCTCGTGTGTGCTGTAGGAAAAACTGGCGGTCGCCTTCTCCCCGGATTCGATCCAGAAGTCGCGCACGGTGTCCCAGAAGCCGCCGTTTTCCTCCCACCAGGCCAGTGCCACCGCGGCCTGCTCCGATTCGGTGCGGGTGTAGGTGTTGATTCCGAACTCGTGGCAAAGCGTGTGGGCCTCCTCGCCCTCGCGATCCACCACCTTGCGATTGTCCTGCTCGTGCACCCAGCCGTTGGGGGTGAGCGAGTGGCGGTTGGTGACGAGAAGATAGTCGTAATCGTCGCGCTTCGAATACTCCCGGCGCGGCAGAGGACGGCGGGTGGGACCGCTTTGCCAGAAGGACTGGCCGTTCCCGTGCACCCATTTGCCATGTCCCTCGTAGCGCGGCGTGTCGTCGATGCTGGTGACAAGCTGGCTCCAGGTGCCGGCGGCCTGATCCGCGGAAAGTGTGATCTTTTTCCACGCGTGATCCTCCTCGGAGCCGCAGTAATCGAGCAACTCGGTGTCCTGCCAGGTCCAGACCTGGGCCCAGTGCTTGATGACCATCGCTTTGCCTTCCTCACCCGGCACCACCAGCAGGTGCTGGAGAGCGATCCGCTCCGGTGAATCCTCGACAACCCGTATCACCTCGGTGGCGGTTTCCTCGTAAGGCTTTGCCTTGAGCTTGTAATCCGGTGCGATGGCCGCCGTTTCATGAAAACGGAAAGTCACCGCATGGGCGCCCGCCATCGAGAGGATGGCCTCGCGGTCCTTCGCCGGAGGAGCCGCGAACACGGCCGGCGACGAAAGCAATATGAGCAATGGAGTGATGCGTTGCATGGAACCCCCAGTGTGGGGATTCCGACGATTCCCGCTAACGCTCAATTGTCTGATATCAGCGGATTGTTGCGCAGACTCCGCATATCCTGCCATCCAAGCAGGGGGATTCCGTGCCTGAAAATGCGGACGCAATGCACGTTTCAAGGGGAAATCCCGATCTCTGAGGCAGATGATAGAACAAAAGCCACGCCCACATGTCGGAACAATGCTGGCAATTCCGCAACTCCATGATAGCGTTCGCGCAACCGCTTCAAATGCCATGAATACTTCATCTTCCGCCGATTCCCCCTCGTTTCCGCTCAGTGAAAGCCTCAACCAGGTGCTTGCGGACTCATACGCACTGATGTCACTCACGCACCTCGCCCACTGGAATGTCGAGGGCCCCGGCTTCTTCGCGCTGCACACCGCGTTTCAGACACAATACGAGGAATTGTTCACCGCCATTGATGAAATCGCCGAACGCATCCGCGCCACCGGCGCCTACGCGGTGGGCGGACTCGGAACGCTTTCCGCCAAGGCCAGAATGGCGGAGTTCGTCTCCCCGCTGGCCCAGGAGGATTACGTGCGGGCGTTGCTGGCCGCCAACGAGAAGCTGGTGGCGGATGCCATCACCGCACGCGACCTCGCGGGCGAGGCCAACGATCCGGAAACCCAGGATCTGATGACGGCTCGCATCACCCTGCACCAGAAAACCGTCTGGATGCTGAAGAGTTTCCTGAAGTGAGCGGCGATGGGCTTCCCGGGATGTCCCGGGCGGCGGAGGGAGCGAAGCGTCATGAGACCGGGATACCACCCCCGGCCACGCCGTACGATTCGCCGCTTGTCTTCCCGCCCGTCCCGTTCCAGCCTTTCGCCCGCCTCCCCATGAAATTGACCGCCACGCTCGTCACCGCCTCACTGGTTGCCTTCTCCCATGCCGCCGAGGTTCCCAAGGTCTTCGCCGGGCTGTTCCAGCAGGACGTGGTCGTCAAGGGCCAGGTGGGTATGGTGCTGCCTCCCAAGGAGATCGACAAATACGTCGCCAAGGTCGAGCAGGCCGCGCGCAAGGACACCAAGTGGTTCCGCGAGTTTTCCAAGCAAACCAAACCCGGCGTTCCCCTGCCCTTCGACGAACGGCTGGGCCTGACCAAGGAGGAATACAACGAATATCTCGCGCTCTGGAACAAGCGCGCCTTCAAACCGATGGAGGATGTCCTGCTCGTCCTGCGGCAGAACTCCGCCGGCTCGTGGTCGCTCTCCGGGACCGGTGGGGCCAGCACCGTCACCACGCTGCGCTACGACCCCAAGACCGACATCTTCCGCTCGCCGAACGGCGAACTCAAACGCATCGATGACATCAAGGCGGACGCCTCCAGCATCCTCGGCGAATGGTCCGGCCACGAATGGAAATTCGAAGAGGAAACCAGCCTCGGAAAAACCAAGGAAAACTTCGCCGTCGGCCGCTTCGCCGGCAACCAGTACGGACTGGTCGTCTATCGCGTGCAGGATCTCTCGTCCGAAGGCACCCGCCTGCTGGACAAGAGCCTCGTGGTGCGCTTCCCGCTCGGCAAAGCGGGTCAGGCTACGGCCCCCGCCGCCCCGGCCAAACCAACCAAACGCTGATCCATGGACCAGGCGGTCTCGGCGGGCAAAGCCCGGCGCCGTCCGCTCCGCCGGATCGCCCTGGCGGCCGCGCTCATCCTGTTAGGTGCGGCCCCGCTCGCCAACCTGATTCTCGCCGGCAAACCCGCGCGCACCCGAATCGCCGGACTCATCCAGCGCCGCAGCGGACTCGATTGCACCATCGATGGCGCGTCGCTCACCCCCTGGCACGGCTTCGAACTCCGGGGCCTGCGCCTGCTTCAGCCGCCAGCGCTCCGGAAAAACACCGCCGCCCATCTGTTAGAAGCGGAAACCGTACGCCTGAGCCCGGTTTGGAAATCCTGGATCCGGGGCAGATTGGAAATCCACGCCATCGCCGTGGATTCGCCCGTCATCACCATTCCAACAGAACTCCTCGCGGATCTCACCAAGCCCCGCCCAGGCCCTCCACCCGCGGCGGAATCGCAGCCCGACCCCGCCCGGCCGTCCACCCAACCCACGCCTCCGCTGGCCGAGGCTCCACCCCCGGCCACGCCGGACACCGCGAAGCCGCCACCCTCCACGGCCGCCGCCAAACATCCGCCAACCGCCTGGCTACACATTCGGAATGGCTCGGCATCAATCGTTTCCACTTCGCGAAAAACCGTGATCGCGTCCATCAGCGGAATGACCGGCTCCATCCCCATCGCCGGAGGCCCGGCCGCCTCCGGATCGCGTGCCGGCCCCCTTTCCATCGGTGGACGGACCGTCCTAACAGAAATCCGGCCGGAACTCGCGTGGAACCCGCCGTTTCTAACAGCCACGGCGCGCGATGCCGATCTCCTCGGTCACCGCGCCTCGTTCCAGTGCTCCGCAGCCCTCGTGCGCGGATTGCCCATGCAAATCGAGGCCGCGTTTCCCGAGCAGCCACTCGCCGAGACCCAAGGGCCGGGAAATGTTCGTGCCCGTAGCGCCTCGCTGACCGCCAGCGCGCGCTTCCGCGGCTTCCTGCTCGCTTCGCCAACGTGGCAGGGCGAATTCGCCGCCAGAGCCAATGCCCCCGCCGGCCATCTCGCCGGGCATTACGTCGCCTTCGACCGCGGCCATTGCCTCGTCCTCCTGCGCGGCGGCATCCTTTCATGCACCGATGCCCGCCTGGTCGGCGACGAACTCTCACTGCTCGGAAACGCCACCCTGCTCGCGGACGGACGCCTCGCCGCGGTGTTGCGCGTCGTCGCGCCGCCCGACTCACTCTCCGCGCTGGCCACCCGGCTGCTTCCCAACATCCCCACACCCGCCTTCACCGCCCTTTCCACTCCCCAACGCGCCGCCTTTGATCTGGAAGCCTCGGGAGACATCCGCCAGATTCTGGTCCGGCCCGCCGCCACCACACCCTTACCCGTCCCGCAACGCTGAAACCACCATGAGAATCATCGCCGGAAAAGCCGGACGCGTCGCCATCAAGGTGCCTCCCGCCGTCGCCCGCCCCACCACGGACTTCGTCCGCCAGGCCATCTTCTCCATGCTCGCAGCCAAGGTCGAGGGCGCTCGCGTACTCGACCTCTTCGCCGGCTCCGGAGCCATCGGGCTGGAAGCCCTCAGCCGCGGCGCCGCCTCCTGCGTCTTCGTGGACGAACACCGCCAGGCCGCCGCCACCATCACCGGAAACCTCGCCAAAACCCGCCTCGAAGGCGGACGAGTGGTGAAAGCCGACGTTTCATCCTTCCTCAAACGCGACAACGCCACCTACCACCTCATCTTCGCCGATCCACCCTACTGGAAACATTACGGCGACAAGGACCATCTGGACACACTCCATTCCTCCGGCCTCATCCCACCCCGCCTCGCGCCCGGCGGCTGGTTCGTCGCCGAAGTTTCCGCCAACCACCACCCCCCCCCCGGTCCCGACCTCCACCTTGCCGACCGCCGCGAATACGGCGGCAGTGCGATCCTTTTCTATCAACTCGGCCCCGGTTGAGTCTCCGCATCGGCATAACTCCGCCCATTTTGATCCTCTGGAGAAGCGGCCCTTAAATACCCCCCGAAAATCCATCCGCCACAAATATGTCTTGGGATTTTCCGCAGCTGTTTTCCATGTTTTATCCCCGATGAAGCCCAAGCGGCAGTTCAAAAGACTCACGCTGGACCTCGATTCGGCGCATGGCACTTCCAGTGTGGATGTTTCGGTTCTCGGCCAGTGATCGCAATCCTCCACCCCCTTCAGGCCATATCCTTCCGCAGATCCCTCAAGCTCCATAAGGCTCCACTTGCGG
>CAZKQK010000018.1:0-53041 GCA_964554865.1 uncultured Luteolibacter sp.
GCCATGTGGACCGCGGCAGGCGACTCAGGGCGACTCCCGCCCTATCCGGGTATTCTGTGATGGAAAGAACGACAAGCTCCTCCCTCCGTTTCCAGATATAAGCGTCCATACGGACACCGGAGGCGTCTTCGTAATTCGGAATGCCTTCAACAAGCCTGCCCTTCTTCAGGTGCGAGCCGATGGATTTCAACAAACGATGGAAGATAAGTCTAGCGGCTTCCGGGGAAAGTCGCTCATCGACTGTCCAAAGGGCGACTTCGTGAATCCCCGAATCTCCAACAACCGCGTTTCCTGAAAAGGCGGCCCCAAATTCCTCGATTGGCTTTATGGTCCTCTTCGGATCATCCGGGTTGGGCGGCGGCGGGGAATCTTCAAAAAGCACGGATGCCTCCTGGAGGCTCATGTTTTTTGCGAACAAAGACAGAATTTTTTCATTTTCCGTATCGCAGGCGGCTTCCAATGAAAACATCAGAAACACGATTTTCAACAGAATGGGCGGTCTCATGATGTTATTAAGGTTGTGCTCTTATGTCCTCGATGGCGGATTCGCCGTTTTCGTCGATTTCGGTCCGCGCGGCGGCTTGATCCGCCGCCTCGAAACCGTTCGCGCCGAAGTGGGTGGAGGTTTCGTGGCGGTTCGGATGGGTGGTGCTGTGGGTCCAGCTCCCGAGGAACGCCGGATCGCCCCCGGCAGGCGGGACGAACAGCGGCTCCATGCTCCATGTGAGCTGTTTTCCCCGCAGGATTTCCCCGTCCACGATGCGCATTCTCATTTCCCGGTGGGCGATACGGTTGGCCGCGGGATTATCTTCCGCCATGGCGTTCGGTTTCGGATTATTCGGGGATTTGATAAACCCCAAGAAATTTTCCTTCCTTGGTGAACCAATAGTCGGAGCCGTGGGGAACCTGTGAGATCAGCAGGAATCCTTCTTCGGAAATGCCGTCGAGCCGCAGAAGTCCTTTGCTTTTATTGAATGACGGAACCTTTAATTCCATCATCTGCCTTTTGCCCAGATCATAAACATACAAACGGAAATCGTAAGCGGTCGTGTCCGATTCCGGGTATTGATTTTGTGGAACCTCGTGAATGAAACCAAGAGTGGCTATCATTTTTTCTCCCTGCCCCCAATCCCATTTGAATTGGGTCCGTGGATTCAGATGCGGAAGCGCTTCACCAACCATCGGAAGATCGTAAACCCGTTCGCCATTGGAATTGAAAATACCATATTGTCTCCCTGGTCCATGCGCCACAAGGAACCGGCTTTCCGAAGGATCGGGGGAAACATCCACAATTAAAGCGGGATTCTCGATTTCCAGCTCTATCCGATTGCCTGAAGTTGTCGTGATTTTCCCATTCCGTCCCCCATTCGGGAATCGCAAACGGTTTTCCCGTGGATTTGGATTGGTTTCCACCGGAACAAGATCCAGTGCGGGAACATTATCCCGATCAGAGCGTTTGTTTTCCGGGTTTTGATTTTCGCCAGTTCTTGTTCTATCGGTGGATTTTGTGAATCCATCCCGAGCTGGCCGGTCGCGATTGTTATGCCACCCATTCGTGACAACAAGTATTACGGCTGAAAAAACCAAAACGATTGCAGCGGTCCAGAATAAGTGTTTTTTCATATCATTCTTGGTGTTCGATGTCTTCAACGATGGCATTGGAGAGTCCGCCGATCACCGCCGCACGGTTGGTGGCGGCGTCCGGTCCTGAAATGGGTTCGATTTCCACATTCTCGTTTGTAATCCAGTCGATTTCCACCAGGCAGGCACGGGAATGGGGTGGTTGCTTCGCCAGGTTACCCAAATGATTATCGCGATAAACCCCGGAAACGGTCCCTTGCTTTATTCCCCTGTACCCCGGTTGGCCGGGTTGTTGGGCGGCGTTTAAAACGGGTTGGATTCTCCCGGCCAGGGCGTTGTCTCCCGCAAGGTTGACATTGCCGGAGGCCGTTGGCTCTATCCACGTTTCCGGACCGTGAATAGAGGGATTGGTATGTCCGTTGAAATGAATACTCAAAAATACATCTGCTCCATTGTCGCGAGCAAAGGCGGCTCTTGGCGCGATCCATGGGTTTTTATCCCCGGTTCGTGTCATAACGATTCGATAATGTTCGTGCCCACTATCTGCCATGGACATGGCCAAATTTGTTCGAAGTTCATGGCCCCACTGCGAGGTTAATGTCTTTTCGAGAGTCTTGCCAACCCTTGTGCAGTATTGCTCCCAAGTTTCTCCCTGCTGCCGGGGATCTGTAGATAGCGGGGGATCAACTCCGTAATTTGTTGCATTGTTCCAGCTTGAGCCACCTGGTTCACCACCCGCTGGTTGCCCCCCATGCCCCGGGTCGATCACGACCACGGCGGGCACTTCCATGTCGGCGACCTTGGCCGGATCGCCCTCGAAGTCCTCGACCTCGATTTTCAGGCGGCCCTTGTTGAAACCGACCGGCGGGAGGTTGATGCGGATGGCGGACTCCCCGTTTTCGTCGATTTCGGTCCGCGCGGTGGCCTGATCCACCGCCTCGAATCCGTTCTCGCCGAAGTGGGTGGAGGTTTCGTGGCGGTTCGGATGGGTGGCGCTGTGCGTCCAGCTCCCGCGGAACACCGGATCGCCCCCGGCAGGCGGGACGAACAGCGGCCCCATGCTCCATGTCAGTTGTTTTCCCCGCAGGATTTCCCCGTCCACGATGCGCATTCTCATTTCCCGGCGGGCGATACGGTTGGCCACCGGATCATCTTCCACCATGGTGTTTGGTTTCGGATTATTCGGGGATTTGATAGGCACCCAAGAATTTGTCCTGCTGTGTGTTCCAATAATTCTCGCCATGAGGAGCTTGAGAGATGATTAAAAATCCTTCATCCGAAACACCGTCGAATCGCAACAAGCCATCGTTCCCGAAAGAAGGAACTTTTAGTTGCTGGATCTCTTTCGTATCAAGATCATAAGAATACAAACGAACATCGAAAGGTCTTGGATCGGAATCCGGGTACCGAGGTATGCTTGGATCCCTTTCCTCGTAGAGCTCCATCACCGCTACCAATTTTTCACCATTAACCCAATTCCACTGAAACAGGCCCAGACGCGCCAATTCCGGCAATGCTTGAGCTACCATGGGAAGCGTATGTATTGATTTTCCTTCAAGGTCATAGATAATATATCCTTTGCTTCCGTGGTTTGCAAGAAACCGAGTATTTGATGGATCAGGATCGATGCCTAAGATCGAAAAATCGTCTTCTATCTTTAATTCGACTTTTTCTCCCGAGGGAGAGGTGAATCTTTTGCTTCTTATGGAGGGGAAAGGCCATTGTGGACTCCGAGCTTCCGGAGTCGAATCCGATTCGATCGCAATTAGCGTTATCGTTGGAATATTGCCATGAGAGGCGTGATCTCTTGATGAATTTCTTGTAGATTCGTTTTGTCTGATTCGCTCTCTTTCTATGAATTTTGTGATATTATTTTCATTTTGGTCAATTTCATTGAAATCTTTTCCGCATTTAATAAAAATCGCGAAAAGCGTGGCGATGGAAATTGCAATAATACAATATTTTTGATTTTTCATAATTATTCCTGATGTTCAATGTCTTCCACAATGGCTTCCGCAAGACTGTCGATGATCGCCGCACGATTGGCGATGGCGTTCCGCCCGGAAATCGAATTGATTTCCACATTTTGGTTTGTGATGAAATCGATCTCCACAAGACACGCGCGGGAGTGTGGCGGCTGGTTCGTCTGATTTCCCGTATGGGTCTCATTAACCCGAAATCCAAAGTTCAATTCCGATTCGGCGATTGGGAACCACTGAAGCCCTGAGAACCACTGAAGGAACCGAAATCCGGAGGGTGGGCACGAACACACCAAACAGTGTCGGTCGGAAATCCTCAGTGACTCAGTGGTTCCCGGTTCAATCAGTGGTTCTTTGGCATGTCCTGCGGATGCAACTTCGGAATCCGGGATCAAGCGATGGGTGTTGGAGCCCTTGGGGTTCATGCGTCGCGTTTCCGAAACAACCGCCAGAGCAGGCCCATTGTCGCCACCACCAAGGCGATGACGAGCCAAGACGTCCGCGCAGGGGTGTGTCCGTTAGGGTTTGGTTCTCCCGGAGGATGTGTCCGCACGGACAAGGGTGGCCGCCTTTCCGGCGAACCGGGAGCGGATGATCCCGCCCGCCCAACCCCCATCGGTTCCGGAGGGGTGGCCAAATCCGCCTTTACTGTGAACGCCTTGCCATCGTTCGCCAAAATTTTCAGGTGACTCAGGTCGTCGCCTACACCCAGCACGTTAAATACTTCGTCTGCCGGCAAATTCAACGCGCTCAAATCAAGCCAACTCAATATTCTCTCTCTCATGTGAAATACGTAGAGTCTCATTTCCACTATCTCGTGTCCGGTATCGTCGGTAATAGTCGATTTTCCCAACAACGTATTATTTCCGATCCACGACCATCTTGTAATAAAACCCTTCGGACCCGGATCATAGGTAACATATGGCAAAATCAGTTCTATCTCTTGATATGAGTTGTCTGGATATAACTCATAAAGCCTGCTTTCCATTCCAGAGTTGACGATCAATTTGGTTCCGTCCGGGCTAAGGGAACTTCCATGGCGCTGTCGGACCTCATAATTAACGATGATTTCGATCCCCCGGCTCGGAACCGCCACCCGTGTCCGGGTGTTTTGAGCGCCACCTGACAGGGATCGGAAGGCGACCGAACGATCAGAGCTACCATTGCCTGGCTCCGCGACGACGGGCTTGCCAAGCGTGAGCCATTCGGGCACCGGGGCATTGAGCATGGCGATCATTTCCTGCGACCTGCCATGCGCGAGCGCACATGAAAGACCCGACAGGGAGAACACGATTACGGCAAGGAATCCACGGGTATTCATGGCTGGGTTCGAATGTCATTGAAGATGTCGTTGGCCACGTTTTCGGCGAATGCGTCCCTGATGGCCGTTCCACTGGCGTTTGTCAACTTTACGCTTTCCAAAGCCGTCGCGGTTGGGCAGAAGCGGAAAAAAGAACGAACGGATTCATGCGTCGCGTTTCCGAAACAACCGCCAGAGCAGGCCGCTTGTCGCCACCACCAAGGCGATGACGAGCCAAGACGTCCGCGCAGGGGTGTGTCCGTTAGGGTTTGGTTCTCCCGGAGGATGTGTCCGCCCGGGCAAGGGTGGACGCCTCTCCGTCGAGCCGTGGCCGGATAATCCCGCCCGCCCGATTCTCATCGGTTCCGGCGGAGTCTCCAAATCCGCCTTTACCGTGAACTCCTTACCGTTCATCAAGATTTTCAAATGGTTGAGGTCATCACCCACCCCCAATACCTCAAATGCTTCATCTTTCGGCAAATTCAACGCGCTCAATTCAAGGCGGCTCATCAGCCGCTCTTTCATATGGAACACGTAGATTCTCTTTTCAATGATTTCATGTCCCCTGTCGTCCGTGATGGTCGATTGACCCAAGAGAACATCGTCCCCGACCCATGACCATCCGGTAATGAAACCCTTCAAACCCGGATCATAGGTTACACGGGGAATCAATATATCAATTTCGCGATGCGATCCATCCGGAGAAATTTCATAGAGCCTGCTTTTCGTTCCAGAGTTGATAATCAACATGGTTCCGTTTGGGCTTAGGGACACGCCACGACCCGCTTCGGTATTTCCGGTCCAATCTATGGCGTAATCAACCCTGATTTCAATGCCACGACCCGGAATCATCACCCGTGTCCGGGTGTTTTGAGCGCCACCGGACAGGGATCGGAAGGCGACCGATTCGCCAGAATTGCCACTGCCTGACTCCGCGACGACGGGCTTGCCAAGCGTGAGCCATTCGGGCACCGGGGCATTGAGCATGGCGATCATTTCCTGCGACCTGCCATGCGCGAGCGCACATGAAAGACCCGACAGGGAGAACACGATTACGGCAAGGAATCCACGGGTATTCATGGCTGGGTTCGAATGTCGTTGAAGATGTCGTTGGCCACGGTTTCGGCGAATGCGTCCCTGATGGCCGTTCCGCTGGTGTTTGTCAACTTTACGCTTTCCAAGGCCGTCGCGGCTGGGCAGAAGCGGAAAAGGACGAACGGATTCACGCTTCCCGTTTTCGAAACAACCGCCAGAGCAGGCCGCTTGTCGCCACCACCAAGGCGATGACGAGCCAAGGCGTCCGCGCCGGGGTGTGTCCGTCTGGGTTTGGTTCTCCCGGAGGATGTGTCCGCACGGACAAGGGCGGCCGCCTTTCCGGCGAACCGGGAGCGGATGATCCCGCCCGCCCGATCCTCATCGGTTCCGGCGGGGTTGCCAGATCCGCTTTCACAGTGAACTCCTTGCCGTCCACCGACAGCTTCAAATGGCTCAGATCCTTGCCGACTCCTGCCACGTCGAATATTTCTCCCTCCGGCAGATTCAACGCGCTCACGTCAAAACGGCTCATCATTCGTTCCTTCATGTGGAAGGCGTAGATTCTTTTCTCGACGATTTCATGCCCCCTGTCGTCCGTGATGGTCGATCTTCCCAACAGGATGTCGTCCCCCGCCCACGACCAACCGGTGATGAATCCCTTCATCCCCGGATCGTAGGTAACATAAGGCAGCAATATCTCTTCCTCGCGATACGATCCATCGGGAAAAATCCCGTAAAGCCGGCTTCTCATCCCGGAGTTGACGATCAATTTGGTTCCATCCGGGCTCAGCGAACTCCCGTAATACCAACTAATTTCGTAATCAAAGCGGATTTCGATTCCACGGCTCGGGATTTTGACTCGAGCGCGGGTATTCCGCGCGCCGCCGGACAACGGCCGAAAGGTGGCCGGATCGTCGGGACCGCCATCGCCCGGCTCCACGACGATGGGTTTGCCGATCGTCAGCCATTCGGGCGGCGGGGCATTGAGCATGTCGATCATTTCCTGCGATCTCCCGTGTGCGAACGCGCATGGAAGCCCCAACAGGGAGAACACGATTATGGCAAGGAATCCACGGGTATTCATGGCTGGGTTCGAATGTCGTTGAAGATGTCGTTCGCCAGGTTCCCGCCGAAGCTCAACACCGGACCGCGAAGCCCCCGGCTTGGAAGTGGCGCATGCCGTCCGGCTTGCGGGCGGACGGCAAGGCCGCGCGGTCCGCTTGCCAGGCGAATACGACCACTGTACAATTCTTCAAAAATATCCGCCACCCCTATTTTTCCCGGATTTGGAACCAATGCGGTTCGTCTTCCTCATGAGCAAGCTGAAACGCTCCAGAATTGAGCACTTTTCGGATCGTGACCACTTTGCCGAGAAATATCCCGGGGAGCAACATCTCTTCCATTCTTCCGGTTTTCAAATTGTATATGAAAAATTTACTTTCGGAAACATTGTCACCTCCGCAGCATGTGACCAATATTCCATTGTCGTCGTATTTTTGTATGCCTGATTTTCCAAGCAATCGATCATTATCAATCCATTGCCATACATCAAAAACCATCAAATCCTTTCCAGGTGGACGCTGTGGCATGTCTTTGATTTTCTTTCCATCTGCGCTGATTATATAAGATCGACCATCACCCGCACTTACCCACACAAGCTCTTCATCAGGACTTGCCGTAATGGAAAAAACCCGATTTTCCTCGTTGCCACGCCAAATGATTTCCCTATTCCTGTTTCTGATCGTAAATCTACCGCCAGTCCCGCCTCCTGTTTGAAATGCGGGATTATCGAACGCCGGATAAATTATCGATGAGGATTCATCGGGATATTCAGGCAAGGGAACTGCCACAAAGCGGTAATTTTTCGGATCAAGTTCACGTGATTGCCTAATCGGTCCTTTTTCAGAAATGCCCCTTTCCAAGGAATTCCGACTGCTTTTTTCCGAATTCCCGGGTAAGGGAGAAGGCGGCTTTTCCTGTTGCCGGCCGAATTTCCATAAAATCAACAAAGCGGTCAGTGAAAGAACCGATAAGCCCAGGATGAAATATCTCCGGTCGGGTTTTGTCTTTTTCATTGTGGTTGATGATTGATGTCCCCGATGATCGCATCCCTGACGGCCGTTCCGCTGGCGTCCGTCAGCTTCACGCTTTCCAAGGCCGTCGCGGTTGGGCAGAAGCGGAAAAGGACGAACGGATCACGCTTCCCGTTTTCGAAACAACCGCCAGAGCAGGCCGCTTGTCGCCACCACCAAGGCGATGACGAGCCAAGGCGTCCGCGCCGGGGTGTGTCCGTCTGGGTTTGGTTCTCCCGGAGGATGTGTCCGCACGGACAAGGGCGGCCGCCTTTCCGGCGAACCGGGAGCGGATGATCCCGCCCGCCCGATCCTCATCGGTTCCGGCGGAGTCTTCAAATCCGCCTTCACAATGAACTCCTTGCCTTGTACGGAAAACTTCACATGTTCCAGGTCGTTCCCTACTCCTGACATTTTTAGGCCATCCATGCTTTGCAGGCCCAACCGATCCAAATCGAATCGGCTTAATACTCGTTCCAGTGTGAAGAATACGTATATCCTATTCTCAATGACCTCATGTCCTTTGACGTCGGTGATTTCCGACAAACCGATCAGTGCATTGTCACTACCCCATGACCATCTTGTGATAAATCCTTTCGGCCCAGGGTCGTAAGTGACATAAGGCAACATGATCTCGATTTTTCGATGCGAACCATCCGGTAGGATTTCATAAACCCTGCTTTCATCCCATGCGTTGACAATCAATCTGGTCCCGTCCGGGCTGAGGGAACTCCCATAACGTCGTCGGATTTCATAATCAAATTCAATGTTGATGCCGCGATCCGGAATTCTCACTCGATTTCCAGTATGGATGGAGTTCCCCGACATCGTCCTAAAGACAACCTTCCCGTCGGATGTATGGCTGCTTGGTTCCACAATGACCGGTTTGCCGATCGTCAGCCATTCGGGCGGCGGGGCATTGAGCATGTCGATCATTTCCTGCGATCTCCCGTGTGCGAACGCGCATGGAAGCCCCAACAGGGAGAACACGATTATGGCAAGATATCCACGGGTATTCATGGCTGATTTCGAATGTCATTGAAGATGTCGTTCGCCACGTTCCCGCCGAAGGCATCCCTGATGGCCGTTCCACTGGCGTTTGTCAACTTTACGCTTTCCAAAGCCGTCGCGGTTGGGCAGAAGCGGAAAAAAGAACGAACGGATTCATGCGTCGCGTTTCCGAAACAACCGCCAGAGCAGGCCGCTTGTCGCCACCACCAAGGCGATGACGAGCCAAGGTGTCCGCGCCGGGGTGTGTCCGTCTGGGTTTGGTTCTCCCGGAGGATGTGTCCGCCCGGGCAAGGGCGGCCGCCTTTCCGGCGAACCGTGGCCGGATAATCTCACCCGCCCGATCCTCATCGGTTCCGGCGGAGTCTCCAAATCCGCCTTTACTGTGAACTCCTTACCGTTCATCAAGATTTTCAAATGGTTGAGGTCGTCACCCACCCCCAATACCTCAAATGCTTCATCTTTCGGCAAATTCAACGCGCTCATGTCGAGGCGACTCATCACCCGTTCCTTCATGTGGAACACGTAGATGCGGTTTTCCAGAACCTCGTGTCCTTCATAATCCGTGATCTCGGATATTCCAACCAGAGTATTCGTCCCGGCCCAAGACCATCCTGTGATGAAACCTTTCAATCCCGGATCGTAGGTTACATATGGCAATAACAATTCCGCTTCATGGTGTGATCCGTCCGGTGATATTTCATAGAGCCTGCTTTTCATTCCAGAATTGACGATCAACATGGTCCCGTCTGGATTCATCGAGCTACCGTAGTACCAATCGACTTCATAATCGACGTTAAATTCGATTTTCCGACTTGGGATTTTCACCCGATTTCTGGTATTTTGAGCGCCGCCAGACAAGGAGCGGAAAATAACGGAATCGTCAAAGCTGCCGTTGCTTGGCCGCACGATGATACGCTTGCCAATAGTGAGCCACTCCGGCGGCGGGGCATTGAGCATGTCGATCATTTCCTGCGATCTCCCGTGTGCGAACGCGCATGGAAGCCCCAACAGGGAGAACACGATTATGGCAAGATATCCACGGGTATTCATGGCTGGGTGTTAATGTCATTGAAGATGTCGTTCGCCACGTTCTCGCCGAAGGCGTCCCTGATGGCCGTTCCGCTGGTGTTTGTCAGCTTCACGCTTTCCAAAGCCGTTGCGTTGGACAGGAACTCCACTTCAATGAGACAAGCCCTGACCGGATGATAGTCTTGGATGTTCCCGTTGTGGCCGGGGCCGTCCCGTGTGACGGCGTAACCGGCGGTTTTGACTCCTGGAATTGGATTTGCCTCCCCGTCCAGCACCCAATTTCCCGGGAAGGTCGGGCGATGTCCTCCCCCCGCATCCTGGCTCTGTAAGGCTGAAACAGTGGACTGCTGTACAAGTGCGGCTAACGCGGCATCCTGTTCCTGGTTGATGTTGGCAGGCGTTCGCTCGACAAACGTCTCAGTGCCTCTGGCGGAAGCGCTTGACGCCGAGTTGAAATGGATGCTCGCGAAAACATCCGCGCCTTCGTCCCGCGCCCTCATGGCTCGAGCGGCAAGTGCAGGTCTTGTCTCCGTTGTCGTCCGCGTCATCAAGGCACGGAGCCAGCGGTCTTCCTCTGCGAATTTTGCGACGAGTTCCTCGCGCAGCTTCAAGCCATAGGCAAGGGCGAGATCCTTTTCCCGAACATTGCCGGCTCCGACGGTTCCAGAGTCATTTCCCCCATGCCCCGGGTCGATCACGACCACGGCGGGCACTTCCATGTCGGCGACCTTGGCCGGATCGCCCTCGAAGTCCTCGACCTCGATTTTCAGGCGGCCCTTGTTGAAACCGACCGGCGGGAGGTTGATGCGGATGGCGGACTCCCCGTTTTCGTCGATTTCGGTCCGCGCGGTGGCCTGATCCACCGCCTCGAATCCGTTCTCGCCGAAGTGGGTGGAGGTTTCGTGGCGGTTCGGATGGGTGGCGCTGTGCGTCCAGCTCCCGCGGAACACCGGATCGCCCCCGGCAGGCGGGACGAACAGCGGCCCCATGCTCCATGTCAGTTGTTTTCCCCGCAGGATTTCCCCGTCCACGATGCGCATTCTCATTTCCCGGTGGGCGATACGGTTGGCCACCGGCTGATCTTCCACCATGGCGTTGGTCTGGCCGGGGGCGGTTCTCGGTTGTTCCGATCCGGCGACGGGCTCGCCATCGTCACCGGGAAGCTGGGGGAAGAATTCCACGGGGATGACGGGCAGCGCGCCGACCAGGACGGTACTGGGGAGGAGGTCGTCGCCTATATTGGTCGCGGAGAGATCGATTTCGACTTCGAGGTCCTCATCGTCCGGGGCGGTGAGGGTGATGCCGTCTTCCACATGGATGGGGAAAAAGTTACGCGCTGAGAGCCATTCCTCTTCGGCGGTTACCAATTGCCCGTGGCGGGAATTCACATCCACGGAGCCGGTGAGGGGCGTTTGTCCGGCGGGACGGATGTTCCATGTGAGGGTGTCGTTGAATTGGGAATCATCCACTGTCCACACCGGATATTCGTCACTGTGCAGCAGTACCACAATCACCCGGCTCTGGCCTGCGGGGATGGTGAGGGTTTCCGAGAGGGTCTTTTCCTGGTTTTCCTCAAGATCTCCGGTGAGGATGTGCCATTCGGCCTCCGGAGTGTCCGGATCCTCGGGGTCTTCCGGGTCTTCCGGGTCTTCCGGGTCTTCCGGGTCTTCCGGGTCTTCCGGGTCCTCGGGGTCCTCGGGGTCCTCGGGGTCCTCGGGGTCCTCGGGGTCCTCGGGGTCTTCGGGGTCTTCGGGATCTTCGGGGTCTTCGGGGTCGGGATCGTTTCCGCTGTGGCTTTCGGGATCGAAGGGGTCGGTGAAATCCTGGGTGACTTCAACGAAGTCGGTGATCCCGTCGCCATCGCTATCGAGCGAGAGCACGTCATTCCAGTTTTGGATGGAGGGATAGCTGTGGCAGCGCAGGCGGATGAAGAACTTGGGCTCTCCGCCGGTATCGAAGCCGTAGCTTTTGAGGCCGGGGCCGAATTCCATGAAGGGGGCGTAGTGCCAGTGTTGCAGATCGAGGCTCCACTGGAGGTAGAAGAGGCGGGTGGGGTGGTCGCCGATCCAATCGAGATTCCATGTGTTGCCGGCGCCGGAACTGAGGGAAACCCGCGGAGGTTCCGGGGGGACGGCGGAGAGAGCGGCAGCGGGAATGAGGGCGGAGAGGAAAATGGGGGTGAGTGCGGATTTCATGGCGGGAAAGGTGCGGGTGTGTGGTGCCGGATGTCGGCCGGGAGGCGGGAATTGGCTGGTGGAAGGAGTCTGGCGAGGGCTGCCCTTGCCAGCGGTGTTCGACCTATGGTTATCGGCTTTCTTCCGTATGCGGGACGTCCACAGTCCCCGCGGGTTTCCTGTTCCAGAAGCTGATGCGCAAGTCTTTGGGTTTTGGGGGATTGGCGATCAGACGGGCGCGTTGTTCGGCGGCGGCCCGTGCCCTGGCATGATATTTTTCCTCCATGGTTTTCCCGTGGAGTCGATACAATTGATGGGTTTGGCGGAGGATGTCGGCGGCGGGGCCATCCGCGTCTCCCGAGACGATGAGGAAGGCGGGGCCGTGGGCGGCGATGCCGGGAAGGGCCGGGATTCCGGAGGGTTGAAGGTTTCTTCCGGTGCGGGCGGTGGGATGCCCGATCCGCCCGGTCCGGGTGTTGTCGATGCCCATGAGCAGGCCGTGGTCGCGGAAGGAGCCATCGGCGTAATTGACGCGGTATGAGGAGAATCCGCCGAAGTGGGAGAAGTCGATGTTGCTCCATGCGGTGACTTCCCGCCCGGTTTTTCCGCCGGGGTAAATGCGAAGAAATGTGCGGGTGCGGTCGTATACCGTGGCGGAGATGTAGGCGATTCCGGTGCCACGGTGTTTTTCCGCGGACTCCCTGAGCCTGGCGATGACGGCGGGATCGGCGGGCGGGAGATTGGGAAGAGGAGGCGGCTCGGGGAGATCGGGGGCCTCGACCATTCGCACGGTGACATTGACAAGGCCACGAACCGGCGGCAGTCCGTGCATGGGCGGGGGATCGACGCGTTCGATGCGTTTGGTGCGGGAAGTGAGGACGGAGAAATCGATGGGCGCGGGTTTTGCCTTCGGTGGAGAGGGCGTGCCGTCCGCGATCGGGCCGGGGATTTCGACGGTCCATCCGGAATCGGGAGGCGGGGCTTGCTGGGCGTGGAGGGGAAGGATGGCGGAGAAGAGGGTGAGGACGATGGGTTTCATGGTCAGGACGCGGGATGGATGGTGGATTTCACCAGTGAAATCACTGGGCGATTGGCCGGAATCATATAAGTCAATCCAACATCCAGCAATGAGACAACTGTCTCATTCTTCCAGATCGTGGAATTCCGAGGAAGTGGGGCATGTCCTTGCCCGGAGATTCGGAAGCATTCGCCCGTCGTGTGGCGAGAAGAATCCGTTTGCGCCGGGAGGAGCTTGGCATGAGCAAATTTGCCGTCGCACAGGCATCCGGGCTCGATCCGAGGGCGATCACGTTCATCGAGGAATGCCGGAGAACCCCGTCGATCAGCACGGTCTATCGCATCGCCCACGCCCTTGGATGCAGTGTGGCGCAACTGACGGATGAGTCCGGAGAATATCCGGGGTGAGGCCCGTTGGAGGTTTGGAGGGAAAGCGCCGGTTAGGGATCAAACCCGAAAACAAGAATCGAACCACGGATTACGCGGATTTCACAGTTCTTGAAGAGGTTGTGCGTTTCACCTTCGGCACGGTCCGATGATTTCCCCAATCTGTGAAATCCGAGCAATCTGTGGTCAAAACCGATTGTGATGGCCTCGCAACTTCGGAATCCGGATCAAATGCAACCCGGCCGATAAGGGAATTCATATCAAGCGGGTTTTCCGTGTCGTTGATGCAGGGTCCCTACACTAGAGGAAGCAGCAGATGGTTTAACCACGGATGTCACGGATTTACACGGATGAAGACTTACGAGTCTGGTTGAATGTGTCATTTTGAGTTCCACCACGGGAAAAATGAATCCAATTCCCGTCATTCCGGCTCTCTTATCCGTGTAAATCCGTGACATCCGCGGTCAAAATATCCTTTTCCCCCACGCGTTCTCCCTAATGTAAGAACCCTGGTCGTTGATGACGCCCGGTTTTCAGCCGCCACAGGACATCCGGACCGTTCCTTGCGCCGGAATCATGCGGGAGGCGGCGGGAAGAATGCCTGTGCCGCGTTTTTCCGCCGTTTTCCGGCCTTGAGCATGCCGCAACCGGCGGCGACATCGATGCCGCGGCGTTGGCGGAAGGTGCAGGGAAACCCGGCGGCGCGGATGATCCGTTGAAACTCCCCGCCACTCCGGCTGGCCCGGCCGTCAAAACCTCCGGTCGGATTGAGCGGGATGAGGTTCACATGGGCATCGATGCCTTGCAGCAGCGCCACAAGCCGTTCCGCCGTCCGCGGCGAATCGTTTTTGCCCTCGATGAGCGTCCACTCGAAAAAGATCCGTTTGCCGGTTGCCACCCCATAGTCGCGGCAGCTTGCGATGAGTTCGTCGAGCGGCCAGCGCTTGCTCGCGGGCACCAGGGCGGAGCGTTCCCCCTCGGTGGAACCGTGCAGGCTGACGGCGAGGCGATACGGGCTGTTTTCCTCCGCGAGCCGGCGGATGCCGGGCACCACGCCCACGGTGCTGATCGCGATCTTGGACGGGCCGATGCCCAGCCCGCGCACGTTGGAGATGATATCGAGCGCCTTGAGCACCGAGTCGATATTATGAAGCGGCTCGCCCATGCCCATCATCACCAGGTTTCGCAGGCGGACATCCGGACGGATCTCCCGCTGGACGCGCCGGGCATGCAGCACCTGGGCGACGATTTCCCCCACCCGCAGGTGGCGGACGAATCCCATCTGGCCTGTCGCGCAAAAGACACAGCCCATCGCGCAGCCGGCCTGGGTGCTCACACACACCGTGTGGCGGCCGTCATAGCCCATCAGCACCGTTTCGATCACCTGGCCGTCGTCCAGTTTCAGAAGAAACTTCCGCGTGAGTCCGTCGCTGCTGCGGATCTCGTCGACGACCTCCGGCACGTCGGTGAAAAACTCCTTTCCCTCACCCACCCGCGCATCGACCCAGCGGCGCAGCGGGGGAAGAAACGGGACGCCATCGAGCGAGGTCAGCCCGGTCCGGTGCAGCGCGCGCCAGAGCGCCTTCGCGTGTTGTGCGTTCACTCCGTCCGCACGCAGCGCGGCGACGAGATCGCCGAAGTCCAGATCGTGCAGCGAGCGGGCGGCCATGGCGGAATCAACTCCCCGCGGGCAAGCGCATCAAGCCCTCATTTCCCGGTCTCCGGTTCTTGTCAGCGCGGGGCCGGACTGATAGGAAGCCGGGCATGACCGAATGGTTTTACGCGCGTGATGGCAGGCAGGAGGGGCCGGTTTCCCATGAAAAACTCATCGAACTCGCCCGCAGCGGCGGATTGAATCCCGGGAAGGATCTGGTGTGGAATGCCTCGATGAAGGACTGGACGCCCGCCGGACGCGTCCAGGGATTGTTCGCCTCCGAGGGCCAGCCCCCAATACCCTCCGATCCGTCGAATCCCTATGCCGCCCCGCAAAGCCAATGGGTGGCTCCGGTCCCGGCCGTGGGCGCGCTGGAGGAAATCACGCCCGGCAGCGAACCGATCGTCGTCACGGCCTGTGTCAAACGCGCCTTCGATCTCGGCATCCGGCACATCGGCATGGTGCTTCTGATGTCGGTCGTTTACCTGATCATCACCACGGTTTTCAACGTCGCGATGTCCGTCATGGATACCGCTCTCGGGCTTTCGCCGATGTTTCCGGTCCAACAGGTCCGGTACGAGCCGCAGAGCGGTTCGGGAAGCTGGTTCGTTTTCCTCGCGGCCAGCCAGAATGGCGCGAGTTGGGTGAACATGATTCTCTCCAACGTCTTTTCCGTCTTCATCATGCTCGGTCTCATCCGCATGGCGCTCAATCTCGTCTCCGGTCGCGAGGTGTCCTTCTCCATGCTGTTTTCCGGCGGGAAAAACCTGTTGCCGGCCCTGGTGGCCAACCTGCTCTTTTACGCGGTCTTCATCATCGGGCTTCTGCTCCTGGTGGCTCCCGGCATTTACATCGCGCTTCGCTACGGATTGTTCATGTATGCGATGGTGGACCGCAATCTGGGCGTTATGGATTCCTTCGCCCACAGTTCAAAGCTCACCACCAACAACCGCGGAAACCTTTTCCTCCTCGGCTTGCTCGGCATCCTGATCCTGATCGCCGGACTTGTCGCCCTCTGTGTCGGCCTCCTGTTCGCCATGCCGGTCTTTTTCCTGAGCTGGATCGTCGCCTACCGCTGGATGCAATACGGCCACCGCGCGGCGCTCGACGTGCCCGGCACCCGGACGCCGATGCTTGCGGGCGTTTGAAGGCGGCGGAAATTCCGCCTCACCCGTTCCCTCCGCTTGCCCTCGCCGACGGGGCGGCTAGGCTCCGGCCCAGCCGATGTCCGATTCCTTCGTCCACCTCCACGTCCACACCGAATTCTCCCTGCTCGACGGCATGATCCGCACCAAGGATCTTGCCAGGCGCGCCGCGGAACTCGGCATGCCGGCGGTGGCCATGACCGACCACGGAAACCTCTACGGGGCCATCGAGTTCTATCAGAATTGCAAAAAGGCCGGCGTGAAACCGGTCTTCGGCTGCGAGATCTACCTCGCCCCGCAATCGATGGAGGAAAAGAAGGATCTCGCCGGCCGCAAGCGCGCCACCCACATGACCCTGCTCGCGGAGACGGACGAGGGCTGGAACAATCTCTCCAAGCTCGTTTCCAAGGGCCACCTCGAGGGACTCTACTACGGCAAGCCCCGCGTGGACCGCGCGGCATTGCGCGAGTTTTCCAAAGGCGTCATCTGCCTCACCGGATGCATCTCCGGACCGGTCAACGAGTGGCTGCTGGCAGGCGATGAGGAGAAGGCCCGCGAAACCATGGCCGAACTCGTGGATATCTACGGCAGGGGGAATGTTTACGTCGAGGTCCACAACCACGGCATCGAACCCCAGCGCCGCGTCACGCCGGGCCTGCTGAAGCTCGCCGCCGAGTTCGGCCTCAAGCCGGTGGCCGCCAACGATGTCCATTTCCTCGACCGCTCCGACCACGAGGCGCATGACGTGATGATCTGCATCGGCACCGGCCACCTGCTCATCGATGAGAACCGCATGCGCCACACCCCCGAGGTGCATTTCAAGACACCGGCGGAAATGCGCGCGCTCTTCGCGGACATCCCGGGAGCCTGTGACGCCACCCTCGAAATCGCGGAACGCTGCAACGTCGAGATCAAGCTGGACTCCACCTCATCCGAAAAATACCCGCAGTTCGGCACCCCGGACGGTTCGCCGCGCGAGGAATACCTCATGCGCGTCTGCCAGGAGGGGCTCGTGAAACGCTACGGTGCGGAAAAGGCCGCGCTGCCGGAAATCCGGGAGCGGCTCAATTACGAGGTGAACATCATCAACCAGCTCGGCTTCGCCTCCTACTTCCTCATCACCGCCGACTTCATCCAGTGGGCGCGCGATCACGACATCCCGGTGGGCCCCGGCCGCGGCTCGGCGGCGGGTTCGCTCGTCGCCTACGCCACCGGCATCACCAACATCTGCCCGCTCCAGTTCGGCCTGCTCTTCGAGCGCTTCCTCAACCCGGAACGCGTCAGCCCGCCGGACGTCGATATCGACTTCTGCCAGTCGCGCAGGCCCGAGGTCATCGACTACGTGCGCCACAAGTACGGCGAGCGCAGTGTTTCGCACATCATCACCTACGGCACGCTCGGCGCCAAGAGCGTCATCCGCGACGTCGCCCGCGTCATGGGCGTGTCCTATGGCGACGCCGACCGCATCGCCAAGATGATCGAGGCGAAACCCGGCGTCACCCTCAAGGGCGAGTGGGATTCGAAACCCGAGCTGCGCGAGTTGATAGAAGCGTCCTCCACCTATCAGGAGCTGTGGGAATACGCGCTGAAGCTGGAAGGCATCAACCGCAACGTCGGCATCCACGCCGCGGGCGTCGTCATCGGCGACCGCCCGCTCGACGAACACGTCCCGCTCACCCGCGGCAACGAGGGCGAAGTGGTCACCCAGTACGACATGGGAGCGATCACCGAGGTGGGCCTGCTCAAGATGGACTTCCTCGGGCTGAAGAACCTCACTGTCATCCAGGAGGCCGTGGGCCACATCCGCAGGCGGATCCCGGACTTCGAGATCGAGAAGGCGCCGCTGGACGACCGCAAGACCTTCGACATCCTCAACCGCGGCGAGACGATGGGCGTGTTCCAGCTCGAATCCGGCGGCATGGTCGAGACCTGCCGCAAGTACCAGATCGAGAAGATCGATGACATCATCGACCTCCTCGCGCTCTACCGCCCGGGCGCGATGCAGTTCATCGACCAGATGATCGAGGTGAAGAAGGGCCGCAAGAAGGCGACCTACGAGCACCCGCTCCTGGAAACCGTTTGCGGAAACACCTACGGCGTGATGATCTATCAGGAGCAGGTGCAGAACGCCGCCAAGCTGCTGGCCGGGTACACGCTTGGCGGCGCGGACCTGCTGCGCCGCGCCATGGGCAAGAAGGACCCGGCCAAGATGGCCAAGGAACGGAGCGTCTTCGTCGAGGGCTGCGCCGCGACCAACAACATCGGGGAGAAACTCGCCTCCCAGATCTTCGACAAGATCGAGATGTTCGCCGGTTACGGTTTCAACAAGTCCCACTCCGCGTGTTACGGCCACATCTCGTATTGGACCGCCTGGCTCAAGGCGAACCATCCGGTCGAGTTCATGGCCGCGCTGCTCTCCAACGAAATCCACAACACCGACAAGATCGGCGTCTTCGTTTCCGAGTGCCACCGCATGGGAATCGAGATCCTGCCGCCGGACCTCAACGCCTCGCGGCTGCGCTTCACCCCCGAAACCACTCCCAACGGCGCGCCGGGCATCCGCTATGGCCTGGCCGCCATCAAGAACTGCGGCGAGGGAGCCATGGCCGCCGCCATCGCGGAGCGGGACGAACGGGGGCCCTTCGCCTCGCTGGAGGATTTCTCGACGCGGCTGGATTCGAAGGTCATCAACAAGCGCATCCTTGAAAACCTCGTCAAGGCCGGCGCGCTCGATTGGACCGGCGAGAACCGCGCCTCCATGTTCAACCGGCTCGAACAGGTGGTGGCCTCCGCCTCATCACACCAGAGGGATCGCGCCGCCGGGCAGGTTTCGCTCTTCGATGCCATGGAATTCGCCGCGCCCGTTCCCGCCGCCAGGACGGGCGCCAACATCGAAACCGTGGAGGAATGGAGCAAGGACGACCGCCTCGCCCACGAGAAGGAGCTGCTTGGTTTCTACGTCACGGGCCATCCGCTCGACAAGTTCCGCGGCGTGATCGATTCGGAACGCTACCGCCGCCTGGGCCTCATCGAGGATCTGGATGTTTCAAATCCCCGCGAGCGTTTCCCCTTCGCGGGCATGATCCGTTCGCTCGAATCCCGGGTCACCAAAATGGGCAAACCTTTCGGCATCATGATCCTGGAGGACTTCACCGGCAGCGCCGAAGTCATGCTGTGGGGCGAAACCTTCGTGCCCGCCCGCGACGCAGGCCTTTTGGAAGTCGGGAAAATCATCAAACTCAAGTGCGCGGTGCAGGTGGACGACCGCACCGGCGGCCGCCGCCTCACCGGTTACGAGCTGGGCGAACTGAAACTCCGCAAGGCGGCCGCCAATGGCAAGGGGCCGCTCGAAATCATGCTTTGGACCACGCGCCACGGCGAACGCGATCTCGATGAGATCCACGACGCCATCCGCGCCCATCCCGGCAACACCCCGGTGCTGCTCCACTTCCAAAACAGCGCCGGCCGCCGCGTGACCGTGGCCGCGGACGAATCCTTCAACGTCAACCGCGGCGAGGCCCTCTTCAGCGCCCTCGACCGCTGGCTGGAGGATTGAAAATCAAGCCTGCCTCACGCCGATGAGTTCGAGGAGGCGCTGGAGGTCGTCGTCGCCGTAGTATTCGATTTCGATGCGGCCTTTTTTGGCGGAGTGCTGGATGGCGACGTGGGTGGCGAGGCGCTCGCGCAGCGTGTTGGTGATGGCGCGGATCTGGATGTCCACCTCGCGGCTGGCGGGGGAGGCCGATTTGCCATCGCCGGAGGAGGACGGGGAGTTGTTGCCGAAGGTTTGGGCGAGTTTTTCGGCGGCGCGGACGGTGAGCTGCTGGCGGATGATGCGGTCCGAGGCGAGGAGCTGGGCGTCCTGGTCCTTGATGGCGAGGATGGCCTTGGCATGGCCGACGGTGAGGCGGCCCTGGGCGACGAGGGTTTGGACGTCGGGATGGAGATCGAGCAGGCGCATGGCATTGGCCACGCTGGCGCGGCCCTTGCCGACGCGCGCCGCGATCTCGTCCTGCTTCATGGAGAACTCCTTGGCGAGGCGCACGTAGCCGCGGGCTTCCTCGATGGCGTTGAGGTCCTCGCGCTGGAGGTTCTCGATGAGCGCCATCTCGAGCACGTCGCGGTCCGAGGCCTCGCGTTCGATGACGGGCACGGTGGCGAGTCCGAGTTTTCCGGAAGCGCGCCAGCGGCGTTCGCCGGCGATGAGTTCGAGCTTGCCATTCACCGGCCGCACGATGAGCGGCTGGATGATGCCGTGCTGGCGGATGGACTCCATCAGATCATCGAGCGGAGACTCGATGAAATAGGTGCGCGGCTGCAGCGGGCTGGGCACCACGTGATCGATGGGCACCTCGCGCACGCGCTTGAAGTCCTCGGCGCTGGTCACGGCGTCCGGCACGGCGACGGGAGCCGTGGGGCTTTTGCGGATGAGCGCGCCGAGTCCTTTGCCGAGTGCCTGTTTCGCCATGGGGGAGGGAGGATTACGCAAAGCCCCGGCGGATTCCAAGCGGATTTCCGAAGAATCGGGAATGGCCTTCAAAACAGGTTCCGCAAATGGGAGCGGCGCGTGCGAAACGAAGGTTTCCCCCCCGAGCGAGGCATCGAAGACCGGGGAGTCCGTTCCGGGATCAACGGATCAGGGTGATCACACCTTTTTTGCTGCCTACGGCGATGTCCGGTTTGCCGTCCCTGTTGAGGTCGGTGGCGGCGACCTGGCAGCCCACTCCGGAATCGTTGTCCACGACCACGGATTCCCATGCGATGCCATCGGCGGTCTTGCGGTTGTGGAAGACGCAGGTGAGGGCGGGGTCTTCGGCGCCGGGGTCATTGCCGTTGTGGGCGTAGTAGCGCTTGCCGGTGACGAAGTCCATGCGGCCGTCGCCATCGAAGTCGGCGGCGTCGAGCGCGTGGAGCTGGCTGAACTGGAGACCGGCGGGCGAGGTTTTCGATCCGTCGGTGGGGAGGATCTCATGGGCGGTGAAGGTGACCTTGCCGTTTTCGCGGCGGTTTTCATACCAGAACAGTCCGTAACCGTGGCCATCGATGCTGGTGATCACGTCGTTGTCGCCATCGAGGTCGGCATCGAAGACGAGCATCTGCGCGCCACCGGGTCCGGCGAAGGGGAAGGGGTGGCGTTTCCACTCGCCGCCCGCTTCGGCGGGTTGTTCGAACCAGCCGTCCTTCTCGATGATGTCGGCGCGGCCGTCGCCATTGAGGTCGCCCACGCCGAGGCCGTGGATGTAGGGAGTCTGCGCGAGTTGTCCGGAAACGGCGTGGAATTTCCAGGGTTTGGTGACGTCGTTCCAGTCCACCTTCGCGTAGCCGAAGCAGCCGCGCCGCATGCAGACGAATTCCTTTTTGCCATCGCCATCGAGATCCACCCACGCGGGGCATTCGGTGGCGGCTTCCTCCATCACGCGGTGGGCGGGCCAGTCGCCGCCTTCGGGGCCGGGATTCAGGTAGAGGGTGAGGTTTTTCCCGGGGTGGCTGGCCATGAGGATGTCATTGCGGCCGTCGCCATCGAGATCGTCCACCCACGAGAGGAAGGAGTCTTCCTGATAGGCCTTGACCGGCGAGGGGCGGCCGGGGCGGAAACGGGTGGCGGTCTTGAAATCCGGACCCTTGAACCAGATATGACCGGCGACGAGATCCTGGTGGCCGTCGCCATCGATGTCTCCCACGGAAAGTCCCTCGGTGACGAATTCTCCCGCGACGACGCGCTTGGGCCATGCGGCGGACGGCGGCGGGGCGGCGGCGAAGACGGTGATCAACGCGGCGGCGGGAAACAGCAGGGCGGTGGAGGGTTTCATCGGCGTTCCGCTGATACGCCGGGGGCGTGCGGCATGTTGCGCCGGGGGAGGCCGGAGATCAGGGTAGAAGCCGCGAGACGGATTCGATCGTGGAATCGTCCAGCACCTGGTGGGCGGAATCCAGCCAGTCGGCGGGGGGATCCGGCAATTGGATCCAGCTACGGCAGCCGCCGAAGGACGGGTGATAGGGGATTTCCCAGGGGGTGGCGAGTTGGCGGACGCGGACGAGTGCGACGTGGATGCTGCCCGCGGCCATGCCTTTGCCCTCCCAGTCGAAACGGTCGCGCACGGTGGCCTCGGAGTAGATGTGCCAGGGTTCGAGGGCGGCCACCCGGTCCCAATCGGTGAGGGTCACGGCGCGGATGGCCTCGGCATGGTGGGTGATGCTGACGATGTCACCCGGCTGCCATTCGGGCATGGGCCGCACGTTTCCCTCGCGGACCTGTCCGGCCTGGGCGTGGAAGCGGGTGGGGAAGAGGGGAAACGCATCATGAGCGAAGGAAAAGCCCCGCCTGCCCTCGTGGATGCCGCCCTTGCGCAGGATGAGCGGCTGTCGTCCGGAGGCGAGCGCGTCGCAAACGACCTGCCATTCCTTGAAGCCGATGGTGGGGTTGGCAGGCATGGCGCGGGAAGTCGCGGGTTCAGCCCAAGTCTTCGGCGGTGACCGATGTCTGCTCGCGCGCGCCGAGGACTTTGGCCTGGAGGATGACGCGTTCCGGCGAGGGTTCGAAGCGGTAGCTGTGGCAGTTCGGGCAGAGGGCGGTATCGGCCCCGACAATGGAATCGCAGCCCTCGCAGACCTTGTAGGCGGAGGGATTGGCGATGATTCTGGCGGCGGTGGCCGCGCGGTTTGGCACTTGGGGCTCGGGCATTTTCTTCACGAAAAAAGCGGCACCGGGGAGCCGGTCCGCTTGATTCCGTTCGGCCGGGACAAGGGCCGGGCAACGCTCCTCAGGCGAGGGCGGCGATGGCCTTGGCGGTCTTGCTCTTGAGGTTGGCGGCCTTGTTCGGGTGGATGACGTTCTTCTTGGCGGCCTTGTCAACAGCGGAGGAGAACTCGGAGCTGGCCTTGGCGGCGCCTTCCCTGTCACCGGCGGCAATGGCGGTGAGGGTTTTCTTGCGAAGAGTCTTCATGCGGCTCTTTTCCGCACGGTTGCGCTCGGTCCGGACGATGGTTTGGCGGGCGCGTTTGATGGAGGATTTGTGGTTGGCCATGATGGTGTCTTGAAAAGGTCGTGTGCCGGAAGGCGGGCCGGGGAAGTTAGGAAATCGCGGCTTGGTGTCAAGCTCGTGTTTTCGGCAATCTCAACCGCGGGTGCGGCCGATGTTTTTACCGAGCGAGGCGGTTCCCTGGCTGGAGCCGCGGGACGTTTGGATCGAGCCCCGGATGACGAAGACGTCCGCGCCGTAGCCGACGCGGTTGTAGAGGTCCGCCACATCCCTGCTGGACATGCGGATGCAGCCATAGGAGGCGGGGGATCCGAGGCGGCGTTCCTCGGGGGTGCCGTGGATGTAGATGGTGCGGCGGAAGGCGTTGCGATTGCGGTCCTCGGTGCCGGTCAGCCAAAGGATGCGGGTGACGATGGGGTCTCGGCCGGGGGCGTTCGGCCTGATCACCTCGCCAGTGGGCCTGCGGTTTTTGAATACGGCTCCGGGCGCCGCGTTCTGGCCGATTTTCCTGGCGACCTGCATCCGGCCGAGCGGGGTGCGGTTGCTTCCGGGTTGATCGCCGAGGCCGAACTTCGAAGTGGAGATGCGGTAGGATTTGACCGGTTTGCCGTCGCGGACGAGCAGCATTTTCTGATCGCGCACGCTGACGATCATCTTGTGGCGGTTGTCCTTGCCGAAGGGGACGGTTCCACAGCTCGTGAAGAGCAGGGAGGCGGCGAGGCCGAGAATGGGGAGGAGGAGGCGGGGCTTCCTGAGTCCTGTCATGGTTCCATCAAGGAGTTTTGCGGTTCACGATCTTCGGAGAGACCGGCGCATCCGCGGAAGGCAGCATGCGCGCGATCGATGACAGTGAAGTGTAGAAAAATCCGATCGGGAAGGGAAGCAGAAGAATCGCCGACGGCCAACTTCCGCGGAGCGCGGCGTCCACCACGACGAAGAGGAAGAAGAAGCCGAACAGCAGTTCGACAAAGGGCGTGAGGGTTTTCATCGCCTTGTAGGAACTCTTTTTCCAATCCGGACGCGGGCCTTGGGAGATGCCGTACTTCGGGGTGCGGACGAAGGCGGTCTGGTGGTTGCAAAGCGCCTCGATGACGGCCTTGGCATTGCTGATGGACATGCCGATGCCGAGCGCGAGGAGCAGGGGCAGGTAGGGGATTTCCTTCCACCAGGTGCCCGGGCGGAGGGCTTTCTGGGAAACGAGGTAGAACACGATCACCGAGACCGAGGAGAAGAAGAAGATCGGGACGTTGATGATGTAGTAGCTGAACTTGCCGAAGTCCGGCTGCCACTTCTGGTTCGGGTAGATGAGGAAGCAGAGGACGATGAGAAGGAGGTAGGCGAAGTTCGAGGTGAGGTGGGCGGTGGCCTCCATCTTGATGAAGAGCGGCACCTTGGCCTTCCAGATGGCGGGCAGCACTTTCTTGCAGACCTGGATGGAGCCCTTGGTCCAGCGGTGTTGCTGGCTCTTGAAGCCGTCCATGTCCACCGGCAGTTCGGCCGGGGTTTCCACGTCGTTGAGGAAAATGAAGCGCCAGCCCTTGAGTTGGGCGCGGTAGGAGAGATCCATGTCCTCGGTGAGGGTGTCGTGCTCCCAGCCGCCGGCGTCCGTGATGCAGGACTTGCGCCAGATGCCGCCGGTGCCGTTGAAGGTGAAGAAGCGCCCCGAGCGGTTGCGGGCGGTTTGTTCCAGTTCCAGATGGCCGTCGAGGAACATGGCCTGGATGCGGGTGAGGACGTTGAAGGTACGGTTCAGGTGGCCCCAGCGGGTCTGGATCATGCCGATTTTCTCATCCGTGAAGTAGTGGATGGTTTTCTGGAGCAGGTCCGGGTTCGGGACGAAGTCGGCGTCCAGGATGAGCAGGAATTCGCCCTTGGCGAAGCGGGTTCCGTTTTCGAGGGCGCCGGCCTTGAATCCGGTGCGGTCGGTGCGGTGGATGTGCCGGGCATCGAAGCCGCGGGCCTTGAGCCGCTCGATTCCGGCGCGGCAGATGTCCACCGTTTCGTCGGTCGAGTCATCCAGCAACTGGATCTGGAGCTTGTCCTGCGGGTAGTCGAGCGCCCCGACGGAGTCGAGCAGGCGGTCCACCACGTGCATCTCGTTGAAAACCGGGAGCTGGACGGTCACCAGAGGCAGGTCCTTGAAATGCTCCTTCGGTTTCGGGTGATTGCGCGCGTGCTTCAGGTAGAGGGCGACGATCACCAGGCGGTGTGAGCCGTAGCCGGCGAGGCCCAGAAGAACGAGAATGTAGGAAGCGTACCAAAGTGGTGATTGCCAGTCCATGAAGATGAGGAGAGGTGGTTTGCGGGCTCCGCCGGAGCAAAAGGAACAGGCGGGAGGGCTCCCGCCACTGCGCCAAACGGTTGGGATTCAAGCGCCGGACGCCGCAGGCAAGCAGCTTGGGGGGCCGGTGTCAAGCTTCAAACCCGGCACCCGAGGAGGCTGCCGGGCTTGTGGATACGGACGGGCTCATGAGTGAATTTCATGGATTCGCCCGGGTTTGACGGTTCAGTCCCGGCGGTTGAGCGCCATCAGGATGAAATAAACGAGCTGTGCGAGGGAGCCCACGGCGGCGGCGACGTAGGTCATGGCGGCCCAGAACAGTGCGTTTTTGGCCTTCCCGTGCTCCATGGAGGCGGCCAGGCCGCTGTTTTCCAGCCATACGAGGGCGCGGCGGCTGGCGTCGAACTCGACCGGCAGGGTGACGAAGGCAAACAGGGTGGTCACGGCGAACAGGGCGATCCAGACCCACAGGAAGGTGGGGCTGTTCATGAGGCCGACGGCCAGGAGGCTGGCGATCATCAGGTAGTTCAGCAGGCTGCTGGAGAGCTGGACGGCCGGGACCATTTTGGAGCGGAAACCGAGCCAGACGTAGGCCTGCTGGTGCTGGATGGCGTGGCCGCACTCATGGGCCGCCACAGCCGCCGCCGCCACGGAATTGTGGTGATAGACGGGCTCGCTGAGGTTCACGGTTTTCCTGATGGGGTCGTAGTGGTCGGTCAATTGGCCGGGCACGCTGATCACTTGCACGTCCTTGATGCCGTTCTGGCGCAGCATCAGTTCGGCCACCTGGGCGCCGGTGAGCTTGATCGGGATCTGCGAGTATTCGGAGAATCTCCGTTTCAGCATGCCGCTGATGAGCATGCTGGCGAGAAACGTAAGGCCGATGATGATCCAATAGAGCGGGGAGATCCCGCCGGGCGCGATGAGGGACAGTTGGTTGATTTCGTGAATCATGGCGGCAAGGATATCCGCATTTCCGGGATACGCAACCGTTCGGGGCATTGAAAAACCTTTCCGGTTTCCAATTGGCGCGTTCCCCCCCTCAATCGGATTGCCACGCGGGCGGAATTGGCAAGCATCCCGCCCATGTCCGACCTGCCTGCCGAAGCCGTCCTGCGGAGAGGGTTCCTTTTCCGCCTGCTCCGCCTTCTGTTCCCGACGCTCACTTCGGTGGTCGTCGTGATCGGGGTGGCATGGGCCTTCGGCGCGCTGTGGTTCGATTTCCCCGACCAATCGCTCGGGCGTTGGGTGGCCGCCGGGTTTCTTGTGATGGCCCTGCTGACGGCGGTTTTCCTCAAGCCCTTCTGGCGGGGGAAGCTGGTGGTGGCGGCGGGCGTCCTGCTGGCGATGGCCTGGTGGTTCACCTTGCAGCCGAGGCAATACCGGGACTGGAAAACCGAAGTGGCCCTGCTGCCGCATGCGCGGATCGACGGGGACGTGGTGTCCATCCACAACGTGCGCAATTTCGATTACCGGAGCGAGACGGATTTCACGCCGCAATATGAGATGCGGCAGTATCATCTTTCGAAACTCAGGGGCGCGGATGTTTTCATCACCTACTGGGGATCTCCCCACATGGCGCATCCGATCGTCTCCTTCGACTTCGGAACGGACGGACGGATATGTTTCAGCATCGAGACCCGGCCGGAGAAGGGCGAATCGTATTCCGCGCTCGGCGGGCTCTACCGGCAGTTCGAGCTGATCTATGTGGCGGCGGAGGAGCGCGATGTGATCCGCCTGCGCACGAACTACCGCGAAGGCGAGGATGTCTATCTTTACCGGCTCAAGGCGCCGCGTGTGCGCGAGGCATTCATGGAGTATGTGAATGTGATCAACGGGCTGCGGGACACGCCGCGATGGTACAATGCCATTACCAACAACTGCACCACCGCCATCCGGCACCAGCGGGCGTCCACCGGACGCGCGCCCTGGGACTGGCGCATGCTGGTGAACGGCTATGGCGACCAGTTGTTATATGAAAGGCGCGGCATCGACACCTCGATGCCATTCGACGAATTGAAACGGATGTCACATATCAACGCAAAGGCGCTGGCCGCCGACAAGGATCCGGATTTCCCGGAGAAAATCCGCGCGGGTCTGCCGGGGATGTGAGGCTCAGGCGTTTCGTCGCGGTGGCGGCGTCCATTCGCGCGGGTTGTCCGGCCACGGGTGCCTCGGGTAGCGGCCGGCCACCTCCTTCTTCATCTGCGCGTAACCGCCGGCCCAGAAACCCCGGAGGTCCTTGGTCATCTGCCACGGTTTCTGGCCGGGAGTGAGGATGTGGACCAGCAGCGGCACCCGGCCGCTGGCGATGGTCGGCGTTTCCCACACTCCGAAGAGATGGGACACCCTGATGGAAATGTAGGGATCGCGTCCGGGTTCATAGGTGATCTTCGCGGTTTGTCCGTTAGGCAGGTCGATGCGTTCCGGGCAATACGCATCCAGCGCCGATCTCTGCGCGGGACTCAGCCAATCGCGCAACACGCGCCAGACATTGGCGTCCTTGATTTCCTTATAACTGACAGAACCATGACAGATCTGTGCGATGGCATCCGCCTTGTCCTGGTCGGTCCAGCCGGGCATTTCGAGTTCCGGCATCGCGTGCCCGAGCACGGTGAGCCGCACGGTCCATTGGTCCACGGCGTGGTCCCAGTTCTTCAGCACGAGTTCGCCGGAGAGCGCCTTCGCCGCGAGAATCTCCGCCGCTTGGTCGAGGTTCACGTTCTGGTCGCTTTCCCTGGCCTCGAGCACGAGGTCGCGGAAACGCGTTTCCTTTCTGGCAACCACCCGCCGGCGCGTCTCGTCCCACGCCGCTCCGTCGGTGACAGATAGATCGTCGGGAAACAGCTCGGCGAGCCATGCGGGATCGATGGCCGTCGCACGGCGCAGGTGGGTGATGACCTCACGCGCCTCCACCTCGGTGATTTCCGCGGCGACGAAGGCCGGCGCGTTTTTCACGCATGATTCCTCGTCGAGTTTTCCACGGCGGTTGTGGACGAGTCTGCACGCGAGGGTGCCCTGATTGAATCGGATCGCGAGTTGGTCGCTGAAACCGGCGAGCATCGCATGGCCCACGGCCTCGCGGTTTACCTGGAAATCGATCGGTTTCCACTCCCAACCGAAACGTTTCGCCAGCGAGGCAAGCCGGTCGAAACCCTGCGCGATCTCACGTGCGCCGCGGGCGAGGATGCCGAGCTGCCCGCAGCGCTGCGGATCGAACTTCATCTCCGCCGCGCTCTCGAAGGCGCGCCACTCGCCGGCGAAATCCGAGTGGTCGTCGGCGAAAATGAAATCCTTCCGGCCCACGCCGCCGCGCTTGTGGGTGAAGACACCCTCGCCCTGCACCGCCGCCGCGATGAACGCCGTTTCCGCCACGCAGCCATGCTCGTGCCCCGCCAGCATCAGCCGGGAAAACCGTGGCTCCAGCGGCAACGACGCCATCTTCACGCCTTCCGCGGTTAGACTGCCAGATATGTCGAGCGCGCCGAGGTCGTGCAGCAGGTGCTCGGCGCGCGCCAGCGCCTCCTCCGTGGGCGCATCGAACCACCGGAAATCCCTGACTTCGGAAACCCCGGCCGCTTTCAGTAACAGCACCGCCTCCGCCAGATCCACGCGGTGGACCTCCGGTGCCTCAAACGCCGCCCGCCGCGCATGCTCGCTCTCGCTCCACAAGCGGAACGCGCGGCCCGGCGCGGTGCGTCCGGCACGTCCGGCGCGTTGCTCGGCCGCGGCGCGCGAGATTTTCCGGATGAGAAGCGTGTTGATCCCGCGACGCGGTTCATACGACGAGATCCGCGCGAGTCCGGAATCGATCACCGTCCGCACGCCATCGATCGTCAGCGATGTCTCCGCCACGTTGGTGGCCACGATGATCTTCGGCTTCGGTCCCGGCGCGATGGCCGCCTCCTGCGCCGCCGGCGGCAGCGAACTGTATAGCGGAAACACATCCCACCCGCGCGCCGCGGACCCGTTTTCCAACAGCTCGATCGTCCGCCGGATCTCATGCGTGCCTGGCAGGAACATCAGGATGTTTCCCGCGTCCGGCATCGACATCGCCTCGCGGCAAACCGCCACCATCTTCTCCCACACCGGCGTTTCACGCGGTGGACCGCCGCGGCGATCGTTCACCGGCGGCCGATCCGGCCGATGCAGCACCTCCACCGGATGCATCCTGCCGCCCGCCTCCAGCAGGGTCGCCGGCGCGAGGAACTCCGCCAGCCCAGCCGTCTCCAGCGTGGCGGACATCACCACCACGCGCAGGTCCGGCCGCCCGCCATCCTGCAGGTCGAGGCAACGCGCCAGCGCGATGTCCACCGCCAACCGCCGCTCGTGAAACTCATCGAACACCACCGCGCCCACACCAAACAGCTCCGGATCGTCCTGCAGCCAGCGTTGGAAAACACCATCTGTCAGATAGACGATGCGGCTGTCATCGCGATATCTGGAATCGAAACGCACCGCATAGCCCACCTCACGTCCGAGCGTTTCCCCGCGCTGCCTCGCCACCCATCCGGCCAGCAGCCGCGCCGCCATCCGCCGCGGCTCGATCACCACGATCATTCCGGAAACGCCGGCGTCCACCAGCATGCCCGGCACCGCCGTTGACTTGCCCGACCCCGTCGGCGCCTTGAGCAGGACGCGCGCACGGTTTCCCGCGGCCATGCCGACGCGGACTTCATCGGCGATCTCGAAAACGGGCAATTTCACGCGCTCCGTTTGCCGGGAAACCCCGCCGCCGCAAAGTCGAAACAAAAAACGCCAAATCTTCCCGCTCGCCAAACGGCGGATGAATGGCGGATGTTTTCAGCCCAACCCCTCAATCCCATCATGAGCGAAACCACCACCCCACTACCGCGGCCTGGCCAAATCGGCTGGAACGAACTCATCACCTCCGATGTCGAAGGCGCGAAGAAATTCTACGGCGAGGTTTTCGGCTGGACCACGGAAACCATGCACATCGCCCCCGGCTGGGACTACCACATGTTCAAGAACGGCGGGACCATGGTCGGCGGCATGTTCGGCATCACCCCGGACATGGGCCCCATCCCGCCGCACTGGCTGAGTTATGTCATCAGCGAGGACATCGAGGCCGATCTCGCCAAGGCCAAAGCCGCCGGCGGCAAGGTTATCAAGGAGCCCATGGATGTCCCCGGCACCGGCACCTTCGCCATTATTCAGGATCCCCAGGGCGCGGTCATCGCGATCTGGAAGTGCAATATGGAAGCCGCGTGCGGGTCGTCCGCGGAGTAGGCACGCCACAACTCGCTTCAGCCGCGGAGCAAAACGGTCCATCGATGGACCAAAATGGTTCAATCGCGGAGCGTTTTTGCAGCCACGCGCGCCAGCCGCCGAAGGTCGTCCGTGGTTTCATCGGCTATACATCCCCGTGCCGGCGGGGACGTCGGCACGCCCAGGATTTCACTGCATGAAGTGCCGGTGGCCGGTGAAGACCATGGCGATGTCTGCGGCGGCGGCGATGACGTCCTCATCACGCATGGATCCAACCGCCGGCTTGCCATGTTCTCGCGGCGGAAAAAGGCTGGATGTTGCACCGGGCAGCTCCACCGCCCCTGAAGCGGGGGCGGTGGGAATGTCAGGATCAAGGAGCAGGCGCACCCGCGGGCACCAAGACGTAGAAGCGTTTGGCTTGATCCAGATTGTCTTCAATGAAGGGCGAGTTCGAGACTCCAGTGGCGACGGCTGTTCCCCAGTCTTGGAGGTCGGCGGACGCATAGATGTCCACGTCCCCTGAGGCGGTGAAGGAGATTATGGCTTTCCGGGTGCCCGGCGTGGTTCCGTTTTCCAATGTAATCGAATTCACCGCGATTGCGATATCACTTGAAATACTGACTTGGGTGTCATCCTCGGTAAGCACAGTGACGCCGGAAACATTGCCCGTGAGGGTGAGTGTCCCTCCTCCTTTGGCGAGGAGGCTGTAGCCGCCGCCGGTGAAGTCCGCGCCAACGGTTACAGTGTCTCCCTGGGTGTCGAGCACCAGACTGGAGGAGCCATCGCCACTCCAGGTGACGTTACTGGCAATCGATTCGATTTCCTCGTCGGTGAAATTAGCGGCCTGAACTCCAAACCCTGCGCCTGCGGCGACGGTGACGCCGATCGCCCCGTTAGGAACCGCCTCCGCGTGACTGATCACCAAGGTTCCGGCATTGACCTGGGTCGGGCCGGTATAGGTATTGGTTCCCAGCAATGTGAGTTTTCCCAATCCGTTCTTTGCGAGGCCGCCGTCGGTGGCTGCATCGCCTTCGATGTCGGAATGGGCGAGGGACTGTGCAAGAGATATGTCATTTCCGTTGCCGTCGATGATGGCTCCTCCATTTCGCACGTTTGCCCGGCCGAAAGCGGGGTCGAGATTGATGGCGGCGGCCGTTCCATTTGCCCGGAAGGTGCCGCCATTGAAGTTAAGGATTCCTGTGGCCACCGAGCCGGAAGTGATGGTGCGGTTGGTCGCCACCGTGCCTCCCGATTCCAGATCGAGCGTGCCGGTGCCCACGGTGTTGCCGGCGACGCTGCTGCCAATGGCAAAGACTCCGGTGGTGACGCCTGAATCGAACACGCCCGTTCCGCCAACACTCATGGTGGAGATGCCGTTGGCGGTGGCTCCATTGTAGCCTCCCGCACCGATCCGAATGGCGCCGTTGCTGGTGACTTCAAGAATGCCGCCGCTGATGTTGATGGCGGAAGTGTTGGGAGTGTGCGGTGCGATGAATACCGCCGAGTTGGTGGCGGCACTGCTCAACAAACCGCCGGTGATGTTGATGGCGCCTCCGCCTTCTTCGGCTCCCACACCATACATGCTGCCTGCGCCTGCGTAACCGGTGCCTGACCAATTGAGAACGCCGCCGGCGGTGCCGCGGGCGGTGATTTTCCCGGACGAGAATGGGGTGGCCCATGTGCCGGACATGTAGGTCGCGCCGCTGTATGTTTCGAAATCGCCGGTGCCACCTGACGCTTCCCCGGTGATGGTCAGGGTTCCGGTGCCGTATTTGAGGAGTCCGGCGTTGCGGGTGACCGGTCCATTCAGTTCGAGATCCTCCGGCCCGTCGATGCGGGTGGTGACGGAAAGAACGACCTCATTTGGCAAGGCATTGATTCCGGTTAGATCGACGCCTGCCATCAGGATCGTGTTGGGTGTGGTGGTGACGGTGAGCACTCCCGTTCCAATGGCGTCCGGATTTCCGATCACCAGTGTTCCGTTGCGGACGGTGGTGCCACCGCTGTGGCTGTTATTGCCAGTGAGGGTGAGTGTATTTCCGCCGAGTTTTACCAATGTCCTTGAGCCACCGGCCAGGCCGGTGGTGTCGGAGATGTCATCCGCGAGGGTGAATCCAGCCAAGGCGTTGGTGGTATCAAATCCGATGCCGGCGCCGTCGTTCATGCCGTCCGAGAAGTCGGAACTCGATGCGAGGTTGGCGAGCAGCAGGGTGATGTCGGCTTCGTTGAACTCGCCATCCCCACCGACATTGAACGCAAGGGTCGCATAGGGCATCACGTTGAGATTGGAGGTGGTCCAGTCCGCCGTGTTACCCGAGTAGAGGCTGGTGGTTTTGGGAAACCTGAGGATGCCGCCTTCGATGACGGTGGGGCCGGTGTAGGTGTTGAGTGCGGCCAGAGTCAGGATGCCGGTGCCGCTTTTGGTGAGTCCTCCATCGATGGCATCGTCTCCGGATACGGTGGAATGCCGCAGTTCCTCGCCGATCACGATGTTGAAGTTGTTGGTATCGATGATCGCTCCTTCATTGCGGATGTTGATGCGGCCGGAACCCGTCGCGGAAATCGTGGCGGATGTGCCGCCTGCCAGGAAGGTGCCACCGTTGAAGTTGATGGTGCCGCTGGAAGGGTTGGTGCCGAAACCCACGGCGCGGTTGACTTGGAGCGTGCCATCGGAATCCAGATTGAGCGTGCCGGTGCCGCCGAGACTGCCCGGGCGGTTGCCTCCGATGCGGAAGGTGCCCGCCGTGCCACCAGCGTTCAGCAGGCCGCCGCCGGCGATGGTCAGGATTCCATGTCCCGTATTGTTTGAAGCGCCGTTGTGTCCGTCGGATCCGAGCCAGATGTTTTTCCCGGAGGCCGACACGGTGCCGCCGGTGATGTTGATGGCGCCCGTCTGGTTCGCATCGGGTGCCAGGAAGACGGCTGTGCCGGTGACCGTCATCGAACCGGTGATGTTGAATTGGGAATTGGTTCCCTCGGCTCCGATGCCGACCCCGCCTGCGAAGGCGGTGCCACTGACATTCAGCGTTGAATCGGAACCTCGTGCGATCACCTTTCCGGCGGAACCGGACGCGTGGAGATTGCCGGTGATGTTGAGGATGCCGCCAAAAACTTCGAAATCGCTTGTCCCGGTGATGGTGCCGGAAAGGGTCACAGCGCTGGATCCTTCCTTGCGGAGCGCGCGGCCGGCGCGTGTGAGCGTGCCGGTGAAGAGGAAATCCGCCGTGCCGTCGCCTTGGAAGGTGAGCGGATCGTTGACCAGTGTGATGTTGGAATCCACGGTGTATGAAAGTCCTTCAGTGCCAGCCATCCCGCCAAGGGTGATGAAGGCATTTCCGGCGTCCGAGCGATCCATGGTCCAGGTGCTCGCCGGTGTGCCGATGGTGATCTGCGCCGGCGCGTCCGCGGAAGCGCCGAGTCCCTGCAGGACAAGTGAGCGCATTGTGAGTTCGGACGGAATGTTAGTGACTATCTGGTTGGCTCCCGCCGGCAGCGGAGTCACCGTATCGGGGAAGAACAGCAGGTTGTCGGTGTTGGTGCCGGGAGCCGTCATCACCGAACCGGCATCCCAATTCAGGGAATCGCTCCAGTCATTTGTACCGGGTGTGCTCTGGGTCCAGGTGAAATCCGCGGCTATGGCATTTATGGACATGGCCGCCAATGCGGCAGGAACAAGGAATGCGGAACGCGGGGTTTTTGTGGTTTTGCAGTATTTGGTTTTTTGTTTCATTATTGGGTTTGGTTAGGGAGGATCAGGGATTGGCGTAAACGTCGAATTCACCATAGAAGGTGTGATTCAGGGTTTCTTTGTTGGGGACTCGGGTTGGTTCGACAGCCCAGAGAAGATAACGAAAACGGCCCAGTGAGCCGTTCTGCGAGGTGATCGAACACGCCTGTTGGGCGGGGCGGTCCAGCAAATGCCGAACAGCGAAGTGCTCATCCGTGTTGACCCGGGCGATGAGCGACCATCCGGCGGCTTCCGGCTCGTCCGTGATGCTTGGCGGCGTATCCCGCTCACTGCCGTAAAGGCGGTAACATTGCTGGGCGCGAAGGCGGTTGTCCTTAAACCGGAAATTCTCATGCCACGAATAAGTGTTGATCTTCTTGATGTTCACCCGGCGGCCGAGGTCGAGCAGGATGCTGCCCGAGGTATCGTCTTCGAAGAAAACCGAATTGTCAGGTTGGTCTTGGTTGGACTGTCCCATGCCGTCCAAAAGTTTTTCAACGGGGCCACTGTTTCCGAATTTAAGATACCGGGTCCGCACTCTGCCGCTTCCCAGCGAGATGCGGGCGAAACCCTGGCGGGCATCCGCATAGTCAGAATTTCCGGGAGGTTCGATCGTGGGGAAACGAAAGGCAGGGCTTTCATCGCCGCGCTCGATACGCACGGTGACCCGGGAGCGGCCGGGTTCAAGGGAGAGGGAATCCCCCAGCCGCAATAGATGTGGGGAGCGTTCTCCCGGAAGGTGTACGGCCACTTCCCCTTCGCTGACTTCCACATGGCTGTGGCCATCCGGAGCGACCCGGGCGGCAAATTGCGTGCCAAGATCGACGATGGCGGAGGTGCGGGTGTGCAGGACAAACCCCTTGGCTCCGGGTTCATCCGCGCGGGTGTGGCAGTTACCCAGAACCAGCATGGCCTCCTTGGCGGACCTGACCTCGAAGATGCAAGGTCCCTCAAGTGTGCTCACTGCTCCGCACGCGAAAATGATTTCGGCACGACCTCCTGAAATCCCGATGACCTGCCCGGCTCTCAGCCCGTCTCCCGTCTGCGGTTCATCGTCCGCCTTCACCCATTGGCATCCGTCGAGCACACCGAATCGGGCGACTGTCGGATCATGATCCGGCAATGTGAACCAGAGGAGAACTCCGCAAAGCGCAAATGCCGCCGCAATTGCGAGGATGGCGGTCCGGCGAATCCGCCCTGATCCTTTGGCGGCCGTCTGCATGCCGCCCATTGCCACCCATTCCGGAGTTCCACCTTCGTAAATTCGCACAGCAGCGACTTCGCGGAGGCGATCCGCAAGATTGGCATCATCGATCAACCATCGGGCCGCGTGGAAACGCGCGGCAGGATCCTGGCGCAGGATTTCATTGAGCGCACGGCGTTCGTCCACTGAGAGCGGCCGGCTGGCTCCCGCGACGAGCAATTCGTCGAGGCGGGCAAATGGCTGGTGGGATGAAGACGGAGTCATGGGCGTGCCTCCCTCCGCATGTAATTTTCAATGCAATTGGCCAGGCTTCGTCGCACGCGGAGCAGGAGGACTTTCACCGCTCCTTCCTTCATGCCATTTGCAGATGCGATTTCCGCCAGCGGAAAACCCGCCACGTAGTGTCCAAACAGAATTCGTCGTTGGCGATCCGGAAGGTTTCCGGTGCAGTGGTCGAGCGCTTCCCGCCGCGATTCGCCTTCGACCGCCGCCTGCACGGACTCGTCTGCCATCAGTTCGATCACATCCGAATCGAAGGCCAGGCGTTCCCTCTGCCTGTCGCGAACCGTTGCAAGCACCTCGAAACGTGCGACTGCCAGTGCCCAAGGAAGGAAATCCGTTTCTGGCCGCCACTCGGCGGCCTTGCGCCAGAGGGTCACGTTCGTGCGCTGCCATGCGTCCTTGGCATCTTCAGAGGGGCCCCCGAGCGCCGCCCTGCAATAACCGCATAGAACCGCCTGGCAGTTGGTCAACTCCCGGATGAAAAGATCGTTCTGAGGGCAGGGGACATGCAAGTCCATCGGGTTTGTACTCCACGAGAGCCGCCTCAAGTTACATTTGATTTTTTCTTTGCCGGGGAGACGTGCTTCGGAGTGGTGTGCGGATTGGAGACCTGATTGACGTCACGGTCAATCCATCAATCCCCTCAAAATCTCCGCACCCCGAGTGGTCTCCTCAGTGCCTGAAGTGCCGGTGGCCGGTGAAGATCGTGGCGATGCCGAGGGTGCGTCGGTGTGCTGGGAAAAGGGGGTTGTATCGGCTGCCCCTACATAACCGAGACCCCATTTCCCCATCAGCGCGGTGCGGTAGCCGGCCTTTTGCAGCGTCGCAGCAACCGTGATGTCACCGGGTTGTAGCGCCTGCGCCTCGGGATTGTCGGCTCCGGCATTCCCTCGCACCCGCGTGCGCCCGTGATGCTAACCGGTCAGGTATGTCAGGGTTTTTGCCAGGGCGAGGACCCGCCGCGCTGGATGCGGGCGGCGATAGCGGCGGAGAGTTCATTGAAGACCTTCGGGGCCTTCATGGCAAGATCCGTCGTCTCGCCGGGGTCGTTTTTGAGATTGTAAAGCTCTCGCGGGCTGTAGGGGTCGTTTTGCAGCAGTTTCCAGTCGCCGCGAATGAGAGCCTCGTAGCTTTTCCCGCCATAGGCGCGGCCTCCCTCGCGCCGGACGAAATAGAGGTCGCGCGCCGCAGTGATCGTCCCGCCTTTCAACACCGGGACGAGGCTGACGGCATCGAGCGCCCCGGGATCGGTCGCGGTGGCACCGGCGAGTTCGAGGAAGGTGGGAAAAAGATCGAAAACCTGGCCGGCATAGTCGCTCTTCGACCCCGCCTCAATCTGTCCGGGCCAGCGGGCCATGAATGGCACACGCAGGCCGCCGTCGTAGTGACTCTGCTTTCCGTCGCGCCAGGGATCGTTGTTCTGGGCGTGGGGGAGCGAGCCTCCGTTGTCGGCGGTGAACACGACGACGGTGTTCTCACGCAATCCGCTCTCATCGAGCGCGGCGAGGACGCGACCGATGCCGTGGTCGAGATGCTCGACAAAGGCGACGTTCATGGCGCGTTTTTCCTCCATCCCAGGTGCCCGGGCCTTCACCTTCGCGAGCCAGTCGGCGGGCGGCTCGATCGGGGGATGCGGGGCGTTATAGGCGAGGTAGAGCAGAAAAGGTTCGTTTTTTTTCTGCGGCCGACTCCCGATGTATTCGGCAGCCCAGTCACTGAATAAGTCAGTGGCGTGTCCCTCGGGTTCGATGATTTCGCCGTTCAGCCGCATGTAATTGTTCCTGTGTCGGAGGTGGTCAACATAGCTGTCCATCATGTCCCCGAGGAACCCGTGGAAATGGTCAAAGCCCCGCTCGTTCGGCGTGTTCGGCGACTCGAGTCCGAGATGCCATTTCCCGACAATCGCAGTGTGGTAGCCGGCCTTTTTCAATTCATCCGCGAGGGTGGGCACCGAGGGATCGAAGTAACCCCACGAGTCCTCCGGCTGGGTGCGGATGACCCCCGGGACGCCAACTCGGTCCTGGTGCCGCCCCGTGAGGAGAGCGGCGCGCGAGGGCGAGCAGACCGTGCAGTTGGCCCGCATCGTCGTGAAGAGCATGCCGTCGGCCGCGAGAGAGTCGATGTGGGGCGTCTTCACATCAGTCGCTCCGTAGGTCGAGACGTCCCCGTACCCGTGGTCATCGGTGTAAATGACGAGGAAGTTCGGGCGCGATGTATCGGCGCGCCCGAACGGGGTGAGAACGAGTAGCAGCAGGGCAAGGAGTATGCGGGGTAAAAGGATCATACGAAAATAGAGAAGACCGCAGGTGGGAGTTGGTGCTGTCATGTTTTCGTTCTTCTGCATCCATTTTCATCAAAACAAGAGCATCCCCAATCGGAAGCGATTCGCTTCCCCGGGAGTGATTGGCCTCCGGCTCAGGGGCGTGTTTTCGCGGGATTTCCCGCGTCCTGGGGCATGGTGTCGTTCCACGCGAAGACGGCGGTCTTGAGGCGTCCGGCGATGTCGGGGAAATCCTTCGCGAGGTTTTTCTTTTCGGAGGGATCGGCGAGGAGGTCATAGAGCTGGGGCTTCGAGCCGTCGTAGTTGACGAGGAATTTCCATTTGCCGTCGCGCACGGCGAGGTCGGGATTGTCCTCGCCGTTCTCGCCGGGGCGGTCGGGCGGCCGGCGGAAGAAAATCGGCTCCCGGCGGCTTTGTTTGGACTTGCCGAGCAGGGTGTCCAGCAGGTTCTCGCCGTCGGATTTCCGGCCCTCGGCAAGCCCGGCTCCGGCCAGGGCGTGGAGCGAGCGGTTGAGGTCGATGGCGGCGAACACGGATTCGGTGTTGATGGTGTTGGCGCTGTCCTTGGCGAGCAGGCCGGGGCCCCAGACGATGAGTGACGAGCGGATGCCGCCCTCGTAGAGCCAGGTTTTCGCCCCGCGGAGAGGATCGCTTTTTCCCGCGCCGGCCTCGTGGCCGTTGTCGGAGCAGAAGACGACGAGCGTGTTGTCGCGGAGCTTGGGATCCTGGCGGATGCGCTCGAAGAGCGGCGCGAGCTGCTCGTCCATGGCGTCGATCACGCCATAGTAGCGCGAGCGCTTGTCTTTCCCCCACTTGTCGAGCGGCGGGAAGAAGGGCGAGTGGGGGTCGTCCGGCCAGACGTTGACAAAAAACGGGCGCCCGGCGGCGGCGGATTGGTCGATGAACTTGATGGCGGCGGAAACAAAACCGCCGGTGATCTCCGAGCGCTGCATCCAGGTGAAGGGGCCGCCGAGACGCTCGGCACCGGCCCAGAGGCGGCCGGGTTGTTTGGCCCCCGGCGTTTGGGTGAGGGGCAGCAGTTTCGGCCCCATGCCCTCGAAGTTCGTGAGCGATTCGTCGAAGCCGTAATCCCTGATGGCCGGGGCGTCATCAACATCGCGCTGGCCGCCCATGTGCCACTTGCCGAAGTGGCCGGTGGCGTAGCCGGCGCGCTGGAGTTGGCGGGCGAGCGTGGGGGCCTGCGGGTCGAGCCACTGGGCGAGGCCGCGCCGCTTGTTGGCCTGGCGGTTGTCGAGGTAGGACGTGATGCGCCAGCGGTGCGGGTACTGGCCGGTGGTCAGCGCGGTGCGCGAGGGCGAGCAGATGGGCGAGTTGACGTAGAACTGCTTGAAACGAATGCCCTCGGAGGCGAGGCGGTCGATGTTTTCGGTTTTGACGGCGTCCCCGCCGAAGCACGAGAGGTCGCTGGATCCCATGTCGTCCACGAAGACAAAAACGATGTTGGGTTTTCCGGCGGCTCCGAGCGAGGGGCCGTGCAGGCAGAGGAAAGCGGCGGCAAGGGCGATCAGGCGTTTCACGGGGTTGATGCTGGGGTTTCTGGTGGCACGGCGAGCGGAGGCGAAAACTCCGAAGCGAATTCGTCGTGCTCCGCCTGTAGGTTGCTCCGGCCTTCTGCATCCATGCCTTCGCTCGCGCCTGCTTTCCGGGCCACGCGCAGGCGGATGAAGGTTCGCGGCAGCCCCCCGGGCAACGTGTAGGAAATCGCGGCCGCCGTTTCCTCCACGGGAGCCGCCTCCTCCCACGAGCCCTCTCCCAGGGTGGTGGACGTTTCGATGAGGTAGGTCACGTCGTCGTTGTCCACGGCCAGCGTCCTCTTGGTGAAGCTCACGCTGTTGTCCTGAAGCGCGGGCGGCACGTCGGGAGCGGTGGGATCCATCCCGGCCAGCGCGTACTCCAGCAGATTCACGATCCCGTCGCCGTCGGGATCGGCGCCGGCGGCTCGCCCTGCTTCGGTCAAGGACTCGAAGCCGGCCATGAATCCGGTGAATCCCGGGCCGGGCTGGATCTCGGCGGAGACCACCAGATCGTCGATGTGTACCTGGAGGGCGCGGTTGCTCGCCCCATTGGCAATGTAGCCGAAGCCGAGGTAGTCCGGAGCCAGGTTGCCTCCCGCGGATAGGTCGATCGAGCCGACCGGATCCCCGTTCAAGGTCAGCGAGGCGCGGTTTCCGTCGATGGCCAGGAGGGCATGGTAGACGATCCGTTCGCCGGACGCCCCGATGACGGGAAGCGGGCCGGAAGCGGTCAGGTCGGTGAGGCCGGACGTTGAGATGTGCTGGTCGTTGACACCGTTCAAAGGCGCGCCCCGATAGTCGAACACCCGGAAAGTGACAGGCGCATCTTGTCCCGACGTTCTCAGCACGAAGCCCGGGTTGCCGGGGATCACGTTTCCATCGAACCGCGGGAAGATCAGGAACGACGCGGACGAGTTGGTGGAGTTGGGGAAGCTGAAGGTGAACGAGGCGGTGAAGCGGGAAATCGCCTCCAGATCATGGTCCACCCATGCGACTCCGGGGTCGTGCATTCCCCCGAGACCGTTCACGACGAACCGGCCGCCCGCTCCGATCCCGTATTGCGAGGGGCCGGAGCCGGTCACGTTGTACGGCTTGATGACCCAGTTGCGATCTCCGACCGTGGTTTGGCCGATCACGGTGGGGTTCCCCACCCGGTTGAAATCGTCGGCAAAGAAGACCTCGACGGCGGGATCGGTCCCGAGGACGCCCAGTTCGTTCGAGGCCGTGCTCGCCAGCGATGCGGGATTCCGTGCCGCCCCGGCCGGGAGGGAGACGGTCACCCAGCCGGGAGACGAGGGCTCGACGGCGAGCGTGTAAACCGAGGGGCCTCCGGTCAGTCCCGCGGCCGACCCTCCCCTCACCGCGAAGCTTTCCGGCGTCAGCCCGGTCACCGGCTCGGTGAAGGTGGCGGTCACGTCGAAACCGGCATTCGCATGGGTGGCCGGGCCGCCGAGGGTTACTTCCGGGAGCGTGACGGCGAAGACCAGGTTGGTGATGGCCTTGCTCCCGGCCAGGGTCACCTGCGAGACGTTGGTGATGAGTTCCGAGTCCATCACCAGGTTTTCAAAGCGGACGTTGTTGGCCTGATAGTTCGGGCCGCAGCGGATCGGCCGCTTCTTCGGCAGCGTCAGGTTGCGGACGGTGATGTTGTTGACCACCGCATCCTCGAGAAGGAAGTCGACCGCATCGTGGCTGGAGCTGTTCCAGTGCGATTCGATCTCGTCCGTCCGGATATGATCGAAGAGGATTCCCTCGATGGGGATCGACAAGCCGATGTCCTGGGAAGTCTTGGTGTCCAATCCGACGACGCGGCGGCAATGCACGACGTCGATGTTGCGGAAGACGACGCCGTTCATCGGGTGGTCGTTCTGCATGCCGGCCTTGACGCCGGCGGCCCAGGTCCAGACCACGTTGTTGGTGAACTGGACGTTGTCCATCGACTGCATCACCCGGTCGGTCGCCTTGGAGCACATGGCATCGTCGATGGTCATCACGAAGCACTGGTTCACCAGCGCGTCGGACGACGAGCAAACGTTGATCCCGTCGTTCTCGATCTTCCAGCGGATGTCCTTGTGGTTGAGGACTTTCACGTTCTGGGCGCGCACGCCGAGAGTCCTTTTCAACTCGAGCGACCAGCCCGAGGCGTCTTTCAGGAGGACTCCGTCCACGAGGACGTTCCGGGACGTGCCGTTGTTGTTCGTGCGGATGATCCTTCTCCGGGGATGGGCGGTGCTCTGCTGGACGAACACGGGGGCGGCGAGGCTCTTGAGATTCATGAGGACGATGCCGCTGGCATCGACTTCCCCGCGTCCGCGGATGGTCACGTTGTCCGCGTTGTTCACCGTGAGCACCGGTGGCAGCGTCCCGCCGCTGACGGTGTAGTTGGCGATGTCCTCGTCCGACTTGAGCACGGCTCCCGGGGCCAGGTAGAAGTCGACGTTGCTCCTGAGGAGCAGGTTGGCCCGGACCATGTAGAGGCCCGGCGGCACGTAGACGATTCCCGGATTGGCTTGCGTGCCGTATGCGTTGGCGGCGTTCACGGCATTCTGGATCGCCGGCTGCGCGTAGGTGGCGCCGGTGTTGTCGGCGCCGTAGTCCGCGACGACGTTGAAGATCCCGGGGCCGGACGCGGCCGGAATGCCGGTCTCGGGCGGGTCGCCCAGGATCACCAGCTTTTCCAGGGAGTTGATCTGGAAGACGAGGTACCGCGGGGTGCCGCCATCGTCCGCGACCTGGTCCATGGTGAAAGTCAGGTTGGTGTCTGAATCGACCTGGCCCGCGATGCCCAGGCTGGCCGGGCTGATCTTGTGGCTGGTGATCGTCTGGGTGGTGCCGACGGTGGCGCTGACCGTGCCGTCGAAGGCAAAGTGGGCGTAATGGTAGTCCATGTACTTCATCACCGTCACCGGGGTCCCCGCCACGGTGAGGGTGAAGACGGAACTCACCGTGGCATTCGGCGGATCCGGATAGGGCGTCACCCCGGCGTGCAGGGCGAGGCAGGACAGGCCCTTCAAGAGAAGAACCAGGAGCGGCCGGAGCGATTTCGGATGGGTCGTCATTTTCTCTTCCCGGCTCGCGGTTCAACGGCGGCGGCGCAGCAGTCCCAGCATTCCGAGGGACGCAAGCAGCAGAGAGCCGGGCTCGGGGACCACGACGCCTTCGACGATGATGTTGTCCAGCTTGATGGTGTTTCCCGAGGCGTTCGTGGAGTAGAAGCGGAACTCGATCGAGCCGACCGTATCGGGAAGCGATGCCAGGCTGTAGCTGACGTTCCTGGCCAACTGGTCGGTGTTGGCGGAGAGGATCACGGCGCTGTTTTCACTGCCGTTGCCGAGGGCGAAGGCATTGCCGGCGAAGGCATCCGTGCTGTACCACACCACCACCCCGCGGTCGTTGCCGGTGCCGCCCTTGGCGAAATCGAAGCTGATCGACGACAGGTCCAGCGTGTTCCCTACCGTGCCGGACAGGGTGAACGAGAAGTATTCCTGGCTGGTCGGGATGCCGCTGGACGTCGTGGTCGCCTGAATCAGGGTTTGGCCTGCGTTCGCCCTGAAGCTGAGCACGTTTCCGGAGCCTGTGCCGGCCGCAGTGGTACCGCCGGTGCCGACGTTGATCCCCGTCCCGTTCGTGTGGTTTCCCGTGTAGGTGCTTGCGCTGAAGAGTCCGAGCGGGCTGCCGCCGAGGGGATTGCCCGCGCCGTTGTTGGCGAGGACGCCGGCGGACACGCCGATGGCCTGCAGGGTCGCGGGCGAAGCGCCGTCTTCGATCGTTTCGAATCCGTAGTGAACCAGGATGGCGGCCTGCGTGGAACCGATGGCCAGGCTGGCCAAGGTGGAAATGAGGAAGAGACGTGGAGTAGGTTTCATGGGCTTAACTGCGAGGACTGGTGGGAATTTGCTTTTGGGGTGAAGACCGTTGAAAGAGCCGGAGGCGGGGAAATGAGGGTTGATCACATCCGAATCGAAGGCCAGGAGTTCCCTCTGCCTGTCGCGAACCGTTGCAAGCACCTCGAAACGTGCGACTGCCAGTGCCCAAGGAAGGAAATCCGTTTCTGGCCGCCACTCGGCGGCCTTGCGCCAGAGGGTCACGTTCGTGCGCTGCCATGCGTCCTTGGCATCTTCAGAGGGGCCCCCGAGCGCCGCCCTGCAATAACCGCATAGAACCGCCTGGCAGTTGGTCAACTCCCGGATGAAAAGATCGTTCTGAGGGCAGGGGACATGCAAGTCCATCGGGTTTGTACTCCACGAGAGCCGCCTCAAGTTACATTTGATTTTTTCTTTGCCGGGGAGACGTGCTTCGGAGTGGTGTGCGGATTGGAGACCTGATTGACGTCACGGTCAATCCATCAATCCCCTCAAAATCTCCGCACCCCGAGTGGTCTCCTCAGTGCCTGAAGTGCCGGTGGCCGGTGAAGACCATGGCCATGCCGGCGGCGTCCGCGGCGGCGATGACCTCCTCGTCGCGGATCGAGCCGCCGGGCTGGATGCAGGCGGTGGCTCCGGCGTCGATGGCGGATTGCAGGCCGTCCGCGAAGGGGAACATGGCGTCGGAGGCGATGACGCTGCCCTTGAGATCGAGCCCGGCTTCCTTGGCTTTCCAGATGGCGATGCGGGAGGAATCCACGCGGCTCATCTGGCCCGCGCCGATGCCGAGGGTGCGGTCGGTGGTGGTGTAGACGATGGCGTTTGACTTGACGTGCTTCACGATGCGCCAGGCGAAGCGCATGGCGCGCATCTCCTCCTCGGTGGGCGGGCGTTTGGTGACCACCTTGCTTTCGAGGTTGTCGAGGCCGAGCGCGGTGTGGTCGCGGTCCATGACCATGATGCCGCCGGGGCAGGAGCGGATGACGGGCGATTTCTTTTCCACGAGGTAGCCGTCGTTCATCCTGATGAGACGAAGGTTTTTCTTCTTCTGAAGCAGCGCGCGGGCGTCGGACCCGAACTCGGGCGCGATGATGACATCGGTGAAGATTTCGGAAATGACGCGGGCGAGTTCGATGGTGAGCGGGCGGTTGCAGACGATCACGCCGCCGAAGGGGGCCTGGCGGTCGGTTTCAAAGGCCTTCTGCCAGGCGCCCCGCAGGTCCTCGTCGTCCTGACCGAGGCCGCATGGGTTGGTGTGCTTGAGGATGGCGACGGTGGGGCGGACGAAGTCGAGGATGAGGTCGGCGGCGGCCTCGATGTCGAGGACGTTGGTATAACTCAACTCCTTGCCCTGAACCTGGGTGAAAAACTCGTTGAAGCGGCCGTAGAGCGAGCACCTCTGGTGGGGATTGTCGCCATAGCGGAGTTCCTGTTCGAGCGGGAGGCTGAGGGTGAAGTTGCAACCGGTGCCGGTGCGGCACTGGCCGAGATAGTTGGTGATGGCGGCGTCGTATTGCGAGGTGCGGAGGAAAACCTTCACCGCGAGCCGCTCGCGCAGTCCCTTGGTGGTTTCGCCCTTGTTTTCACACATCTCCTCGATCACGCGGGAGTAGTCGGCGGGATCGACCACCACGGTGACATGCGAGTGGTTCTTGGCGGCGCTGCGGAGCATGGAGGGACCGCCGATGTCGATGTTCTCGATGGCGTCCTCAAGGGTGACATCGGGTTTGGCGACGGTTTCCTCGAAGGGGTAGAGGTTCACCACGACGAGGTCGATGGGCGGGATGTCGTGTTTTTCCGCCTGGGCGAGGTGCTGCTTGTCATCGCGGCGGTGGAGCAGGCCGCCGTGGACCTTGGGGTGGAGGGTTTTCACGCGGCCATCGAAGAGTTCGGGCGCACCGGTGAATTCGGAGACATCGATGACGGGCAGGCCGGCGTCGCGCAGGGCCTTGGCAGTGCCGCCGGTGGAGAGGAGTTCGACTCCCAGATCGTGGAGGTCCTTGGCGAAGGCGGCGAGGCCGGTCTTGTCGGAAACGGACAGCAGGGCGCGGGTGATTGGCATGGCGTGCGGTGTTTCGCCGGCTGCCGTGTGGCCTGCCGACGGGGACGCCGTAAACAAGCCCGGCGGAGCGGGCAAGCGGAATAGATCCCTTTAGTTTGCTTGACATTCCGGCGATTTCAGGGGTTTCTCACCGCCAGGAATGGCGAGAAAACGCATGGAGGCAGCGAAACTGACGCGCCTTGAGGCCCGCACACGGGCAATCAAGGGCACGATCCGTTTGGTGCTGATCGTCTTCTGCCTGTCGATCGGATTTGTCGTCGTCGCCACCGCGTTTCCCCAAATGCGCGAGATGCGCCGGCTCGAAGCGAAACTCGAACTCGCCCAGGACCGGGAGCGCCAGGTGTCCGCCGAGCGCGATCACCGGCGGATCGAACTCCGCGCCCTGCGCGAGGATCCGTCCTATCTGGAAATCCACGCCCGCGACCGCCTCGACTACAGCCGCGAGGGGGAGCGGATTTTCCGTTTCCGGCGTGATCGCTGAAATCCGCCAGTCCCCGGGCTGGACCTGGTGGCGGATCCGGTCTACGCCGTTCCCATGCGCAACGACATTGAACGCGTGTTGATCGACGAGGCGGTCATCGAGAAACGCCTCGACACCATGGCCGGGGAAATCGAACGCGACTTCCCCGGCGGCACCCTCGTCGTGATCATCCTGCTCAAGGGGGCGCTCGTCTTCGCCGCCGACCTGCTGCGCCGTGTCCCGCGTGTGCTGGAAATCGAGTGCCTCAATGTCGCGAGTTATCATGGCGGCATGGAAAGCTCGGGAAAGGTCGATTTCCTCGACCGACATTTCCCCGAAGTCCGCGGACGCCACGTCCTGCTGCTGGATGACATCCTCGATACCGGCCGCACCCTTCATGCGGTGGAAAACCGCCTGATCGAGGAAGGCGCCGCCGCCGTCCACAAGGCGGTGCTGCTCGCCAAGGACAAGCCCCGCGCCGAGGAAGTGCAGGCCGATTATGTCGGCTTCGAGATCGGCGACGAGTTCGTTGTCGGCTACGGCCTCGACTATCTTGGAAAATATCGGAACCTCCCCTACGTCGGCGTTCTCAAAACCATCGCCGTCTAACAGACATCCGCCTTCTAACCGATCAAATCCCCGATCGATCCGAAGTCGGGGGAAAACAGCCGCTTGTAGGTGCGCGAGGCATAGCCGTCCGTCATTCCCGCCAGGAAGTCGCAGACGAGGCGCGAGCGTTTCCCGGGGTCGGCCTCCGCCGTGATTTCCGCGGCGGCATCGGAGGGCAGGAGTTGGAAATCCTGTCCGTCGATGGTGCCCGGACTGATGTATCTTTCGCGGAGCGTTTCCCACATCCGGCGCAGCATGTGGCTGCCCTTGTGCTCGAGTTGTTTCAACTGCGGCGAGAGGAACACCACCTCGAAGGCGAGTTGTTTGAACAACTTCGACTCCGCCCTCACGTCCGCATCCACCTCCAGCCGGTAGCGGTAGCGCCGGCTCTCCGCACTCAGGAAATTCGTGTCCGTTTCCAGATGGGTCGCCCGAATGTAGCGGCCGATGCGTTTTCCCACAAACGGGTCCACCTTCCTCCGCCGGATGGCGCGCATCAGATCTCCCAATGGCGTGTCCTCGCCGAACGGATGTCCGTGTTTCTCCGCCCATGCCTCGATCCGTTCGAGCGTCAGAAACCCGGCGCGCACGCTGTCGGACAGGTCGTTGAGCGAATAAGCCGTGTCGTCCGCCCAGTCCATCACCTGGCATTCGATCGATTTGAAACCGTCGCGCGCCGCGCCCGGCGGCAGCTCCAGCGGGAAGTCCCGGCCGCCCATCGCCCAGTCGAGGTGCGCGTGCTGGTCGTCATAGATGAAATGATGCTCCGGTTCCGCCCCCGTCGCCGCCTTCAGTTCGGACCACAGCGACTTGTATTTGAGAATGCCGTCGAGAAACGCGCGGGTCGGATCCATGCCGGCGCGCTTTGCCGAGAAGATCCGCTCGGTCAGCAGCCGCAGCGTCTGCGCGTTGCCCTCGAAGCCGCCCTGCCCGCGCATCAGGAAGTTCAGCGTGCGTTCGCCGGCATGGCCGAAGGGAGGGTGGCCGAGGTCGTGCGAGAGGCACACCGCCTCCACCAGATCCGGATCGATGAAAAACCCCGGCTCCAGCGGACCGTCCGGCATCGCCCGCAGCCAGTGGCAGATGCTCTTGCCGATCTGTGCCACCTCCAGCGAGTGGGTGAGCCGCGTGCGGTAGAAATCGTATTCCCCGCTCCAGAACACCTGGGTCTTGTTTTGCAGCCTCCGGAAGGTTGGCGTGTGCAGCACCCGGTCGCGGTCGATCTGAAACGGCGAGCGGTAATCGCCCGCATCGCGCGCACCCGAGCGCCGCTCGGTGTCAAAGTCCCCGTAAAAGCGGTTCAACATCGCGCGCAGCATGGTGCCTGCCCGCCGCAGGGGCAATCCTTTCGTCGGCGGTTTGAAAATCGCGATTGCCGGTTGAAATCCCGCCCCATCCGTGCGCGTAGTGCCCGGTTGATATCCTTTTCCCCGGGAAACCACGTCCATGCACTCGATCAAACGCGCCTTCTTCTGGCTCTCCGGAGCCGGCACCGAGACCCTCGAACGCTGCCCCGCCTGGGAACAGCGGAAATACGTCGCCTTCGGAGCCACCGTGCTGGTTCCCTGCGCCTTCGCCTTCATCGCCTGCGCCTACGCGCTCTCCACCCTCACCGACAACCCGCGCGTGATCTACCCGGTCGCCGCCGTCTGGGCCTTCATCATCCTCACCATCGACCGCGCCCTCCTCGCCGGTTACCGGCCCTACCTCTCGGTCATGCGCAAGCTATCGCAGTTCTCGCTGCGCCTCGTGGTCGCCGTCCTCATGGGCATCACCATCGCCCACCCGCTGGTCCTGCTGCTCTTCCGGGACACCGTTTCCTCCGTCATCGAAAGGGACCGCGCGGCGGAAATCGAAATCGTCCGCTCCGGTTTCCAGAACGAAAAGGAAAAGGTCCGCTCCGAGGCCGATGCCCTGGAGGCCATCATCGCCGAACAACGCCTCAAGTGGAACGAATCCTTCCAGGCGAAGTTCATCATCCAGGAATCCGGACAGGCGGACGCCGCCATTCCCGGACTCACCGCGGAGCAGCAGACCGAACTCAAGGCCGCCACCGACGAGGCCACCGCCCCGTTCCGCGAGCGCCTTTCCGTCATCGACAAACAAAGCGCCGAATTCACCCCCCAATACGCCAAGCTGCAAACCGAACTCGGTTTCTGGCAAGCCGAGTTCGAGCGCGAACTCAACGGCCAGCGCTCCGGCCTCAAGGGCGAGGGCCCGCGCGCCCGCTCCATCCGCGCCGACCAGCTCGAACCGCGCCGCGAGGAATCGAAACGCCTCGGCGGACTGCTGGAACACCTCACCGCCGAGAAAGCCACCCTCCAAACCCAGGTCCGCCAGGCCGAGGCCGCCGCCATCGCCCAGTTCGAGGCCAAACTCGCCGGGATCGCCAAGGCCAACCAGGCCGAGGCCGACCGCGTCGCCGGACTCAAGCGCAAGGTCGAGCAGGACCAGGCCGACCAATTCGTCACCCAGCAGAACGCCCTGCGGGAAACCATCAAGCAGCAGATCGATACCCGCCTTCTCGAACTCCGGCGCGTCCAGGACGAACTCGCCGCCGTCGCCACCGAGGAAACCGACCGCCTCGCCGCCATCCGCGCCGAACCCCGCCGTGACATCCTCACCCAGACCCTCGCCCTCCACGCCCTCTTCAGGCAGGGCAGCCAGGGCGGGCAGTTCGCCTTTTATACATATGTCATTCTCACGCTGCTCTTCATGCTCGTGGATACCATCCCGCTCATCGTCAAGTTCTTCACCAAGCCCGGCCCCTACGACACCCTCGTGGACCGCGACGAGATCAGCTTCGATGCCGAGCACAAGGCCTTCCGCAAGAGCCACGGCCGCTACATGGAGGAACTCGCCTCCAGCAACCTCATCGCCGTCACCCGCAATCCCCGGCTCGAACACGCGCTCGTCGATGGCGTCGAACACTCCCGCGCCGCCCGCGAGTTTCTCGACTCGCTCATCGAAATGGAACGCTCCTTCGCCGAGAAGATGAAACTTGAGGAACAATCCGTCGGCGTCGCCGAAAGCGACAAGCGCGCCGCGCTCGAGGCCATCAAGAAACGCTTCTACAACGATCTCCACGACCGCATGGAAATCTTCTTCGCCTCCGGCCGCGCCCGCAACGAAGCGTAAGGAGGCACGACCTTACTGTCGTGCCTCGCCGATGGGCCTGCGAAAGGAAAGCATCCCATTCGCTCCCCATCCACCCCGGCGACGGTAAGGTCCCTCTCCATATCAGCCATTGCGGCAGGAGATGACGGGCTTGCGGAAGGGCGGGGGGCCTGTCATGGCTCGGGCATGGAGATTGTCGCCACGGGAGCGGACTTGCGCAGGGCGCTGGAAGCGGACAGCGGCCGACGCGTGCTGGTGCCCACGATGGGGGCCCTGCATGCGGGGCATCTGGACTTGGTGCGGAGGGCGCGCGAGATCGCCGGCGCCGGGGGGCGGGTGGTGGTTTCGATATTCGTGAATCCGATCCAGTTCGACCGGCCGGGGGATCTGGCGGCTTATCCGCGGCCGGTGGAGGATGATCTCGCGAAGTGCCGCGCGGCCGGGGTGGATGTGGTTTTCACGCCGGAGGTGGCGTCGATGTATTTTCCGGACCGATCGGTGACGGTGAGTGAATCGCTGCTTTCCGGCGGGCTCTGCGGCGCGACGCGGCCGGGACATTTCGACGGGGTTTGCACGGTGGTCCTGAAACTTTTCCTGCTGAGCGCCTGTGACGCGGCGGTGTTCGGTGAGAAGGATTTCCAACAACTGGCCATCATCCGGCGGATGGTGCGGGATCTTGACGTGCCGGTGGAAATCGTCGGCTGCCCGACGGTGCGCGAGGCCGACGGCCTGGCGATGTCGTCGAGAAACGTGCGCCTGTCTCCGGAGCAGCGGGCGGATGCGCCGAGGATCCGCCGGGCGCTGCTGGCGGCGGCCGGGCTGGGGTATCCGGGGACGATTCTCGCGGCGGCGAGGGAGGGAATCGAGGGCTCGGGGCTGGCGCGGATCGATTACCTGTCGCTGGTGGATGCGGAGACCCTGCAGCCGGTGGAGATCCTTGAAAAGCCGTCGATTCTTGCCACGGCGGTGTTTTACGGGGAGGTGCGGCTGATCGATCACATCAGGATTCCGCCGGGCTGACACGCTTCCGTCTGAAAACGGATTCCGAAGCGCGGAGTGGTCGCCCATCGGGTTCCGGCATCCGCTCCCGGACCCAAATTAGGCATTGCCGGGGGGGAGGGCTTTCCTATCATGCGGGCGCACCTTTTGAATCCATGAGCACCATCACCGGGCCGTCGGCCAGCGTTCAACGCTACAATCGTTTCCTCCTCGTTATTGCCGGGCTTGGCGGCCTGCTATATGGCGTCGACGTCGGCATCATCGCCGGCGCGCTGCCATTCCTCGAAGCAACATCCGGCTACACCCCGGCGCAGCTTTCCACGGTGGTTTCAGCTGTATTGCTCGGCACCGTGCTTTCGACCTTGTTCGCCGGGTTGCTGGCGGATCTTTTCGGCCGCAAGAAAATCATGATCCTGAGTGCGGTGTTGTTCGTGGCCAGCATCCCGGTCATCACCCTGTCCAGCGGTATCAACACGCTGGTGGCCGGTCGCCTTCTCCAAGGGATTTCCGGTGGATTGATCGGTGTGGTGATCCCCCTGTATCTTGCCGAATGCCTGAGCGCGAACGCACGAGGAAAGGGCACCGGGATGTTCCAGTTGTTCCTGACGGTCGGCCTCGTATCCTCCGCGCTGATCGGACTATATTTCGCGGACAGGGTTGAGACGCTCGAAAAAACCGCTGGTGTGCTCGCGGAGACAATTTTCAAAGCCAAGGATGAGGCCTGGCGCATGATTTTCTGGGTCTCGATTCTTCCCGGCATCGTTTTCTTCGCCGGAGCATTTTTCATTTCCGAGTCGCCACGCTGGCTCTTCCGCCGTCATCGCAATGAGGATGCCCGCGCCGCGCTTGTCAAATCGAGCGGCGAAGATGGCGCTGATGTGATCCTGCGCGAGATGGAGGAAACGGAATCCCCTTCCAGTGAGAAGATCGACAGTGCCTCGACCGCCTCAGGCAGCCTTCTTCAGCGGAAGTACATACTCCCTTTCCTGTTGGCGGTGATCGTGCTCGCCTGCACCCAGGCGACGGGGATCAATTCGGTACTGGCATACTGCGTGAACATTTTCCAGCAGGCGGGCCTTACCGGCAAGATCGGCAATCAGGGCAACGTCCTGCTGACCATCGTCAATTGCGTGATGACCGTCGTTGCCGTATCCCTTGTGGACAGAAAAGGGCGAACCTTCCTGCTGAAAATGGGCACGATCGGCATCATCGTCGCCCTGCTTTCCGCCGCGACGATATTTCGCGGCATCGAGTCCAAGCGCGTGACGCTGACGGAGCAACTCGCAGCTTCCGTCGACCGGGAAACGCGAAGCTTCCGCGTGGATCTCAACGATCCCGCAATGCGGCCTTTGTTCGAAGGCGCGATTCCCGGAGCCTCAGCTCCGCACGGCGCACAGCTTGTCGTTTCCTACAAATACGGTCCGTACACCAACGTGAAATACGCCGCCGTCCAGCCGGATTCGCAGGTGCCTCCGGTGATCGAAATCACTCCGCCGGGAGCTGCCGAGCTGAAAGACAGCATCATCGGCGCGTTTTTCCGCAAACTTCATCTCAATCCGTTCACCGATATGACCAGGGCGGAGGGGCAGCCGCTTGAGTTGGTCAATATCAAGTATGGTGCCGTGCCTTCCAAGTCCACAGGTTGGCTGGTTGCCGCATGTTTCATTCTGTTCGTCGCCGCATTTGCTTCCGGGCCGGGTGTTTGCGTCTGGCTGGCGCTCTCCGAACTCATGCCCACCCGCATCCGCTCGAACGGGATGTCCATCGCGTTGCTTGTGAACCAGACGGTCGCTTTCACCATTGCCACGGTATTCCTGCCGACGGTTGGCAAATATGGTTACTCAACGATGTTCTTCTTCTGGGCCGCGTGCACCGTGGTTTACTTCATCACGGCCGCGTTTTTCCTGCCGGAAACGAAGGGCAAGACGTTGGAGGAGATCGAGGAACACTTCGAGGGCAAAAAGGCCTGAGAGCCGAATGGCGCGTAGATAAGCCGAATTTCGCAAGACTGAGGCAGGGACGGCTCTC
>CAZKQK010000019.1:0-9182 GCA_964554865.1 uncultured Luteolibacter sp.
TTGTGCCAGCGCCACCGCCTGCATGAGGTTCGCGAGGGCCATGCGGCGGCGGTGCCCGAGAATTCATGCACGGCCCGTGCGCGGTCTGTTTTTCTCAAATTGGCGTCCGATTTTCTCAAATCGCGTGTCGCTTACATACGCGCTGGCCCGCGGCAATGTCCCGCGCGGGCATCGGGACGACTATCGGCCCCGTCGCCAACCCCAACGGCCTCGAATGGATTCCCGGAGGCGATCCGCCCCCTCGGACTCGCCATCCGCCGGCCGCTCCCGCGGCGACCGGAGGATTTTTTTCGGGGCAAGTTCCATTTCGGATTTACCCAAATGGCATCACTCTCCGGTGTCCCGTTTTCCAAAATTTCAAAAAACCCTGCCGCGAGCCTGCAATTGTCTTGCCTCGGGCCTGAAAACGGGCTCTTCTCCGCGCCCAACCTCATCCCAAGGACGATCCGGCCCCGCGCTGGATCCATCCCCTAAGACCATGGCTACCAACGATATCAACCTCAAAGACTACCAACTCCACGAAGGCGACACCGGCAGCGCACCCTATCAGGTGGCCTTGCTTACCCGGCGCATCACCCACCTCACCGAGCACCTCAAGCTCCACAGCAAGGACTTCTCGTCCCGCCGCGGTCTCCTGACCATGGTGTCCCAGCGCCGCAAGCTGCTGGACTACATCAAGAAGGGCTCCGATGAGAAATACCTTCAGATCATCAAGGGCCTGGGACTCCGCCACTAACCCATTTCCGCAGCGCAGCCACGGTCGAAACACCGTGGCTGTCTTGCGAAACGGCCCGGGCATCCGATATTTCCGCCCGGTCCGGGGACCCGAACCGCCACCGCGGCTTCCGCATCACGCGGCGATCCCCGTCCCAAAAAACGAATGCCCGCACGGCAATCCCGCCGCGCGGGCTGTCCGCACTGAAAAAGAAGAAGAAAGAAAAACGAAAAATGAACATCCATAGCAAAACGATCGAAGTCGGCACCAACCCGATGACGATCGAAACCGGCAAACTCGCCAAACTCGCCGACGGTGCCGTCACCGTCCGCTGCGGTGACACCATCATCCTCGTCACCGCCGTTTCCGCCACCAAGGTGAAACCCGGCCAAACCTGGTTCCCGCTCTCCGTGGAGTACAAGGAAAAAGCCTCCGCCGCCGGCGTTTTCCCCGGCGGCTACTTCAAGCGCGAAGGCCGCCCCACCGAAAAGGAAATCCTCACTTGCCGCATGACCGACCGCCCGCTGCGGCCGCTCTTCCCGAAGGGTTATTTCTACGACACCCAGATCATCGCCATCCTGCTCTCCGCCGATGGTGAAAACGATGCGGACGTGCTCTCCATGAACGGAGCCTCCGCCGCCCTCTGCCTTTCCGACATCCCCTTCGCCGGCCCGATCGGCGCGGTGCGCGTCGGCCGCGTCGATGGCCGGTTCGTCATCAACCCGACCCACGACGAGCGTGAAAATTCGGACCTCGATCTCATCTACGTCGGCAACAAGACCGACGTCATCATGATCGAAGGCCAGGCCGACGAACTGCCGGAAGACGAGTTCATCAAGGCTCTGCATTTCGCCCAAGGGGCGGTGACCAAGCTCGTCGAAGCTCAGGAGGAACTGGTGAAACTCGCCGGCAAGGAAAAGCGCGCGTTCGACGCCGTGCTCGCCAAGGAAAACCTGCTGGAGATCGCCTACGAAATCGCCGGCGACCGCATCGAGGGGGCCATCTACGCGCCCACCAAAACCGAGCGCGCCAGGAAAGTCGGAGCACTCCGCGACGAAGTGGAAGCCGCCATCAAGGAGCGTGCTCCGGAAGCCACCGACTTCGATGTCGAGCAGGCCTTCGAATACCTCCAGAAGAAAGCGTTCCGCATTTCCATCATGGACAAGGGCGTTCGCGCCGACGGCCGCGGCATCGGTGACCTCCGCCCGCTTTACGGCGAGATCGGCACCCTGCCGCGCGTTCACGGTTCCGCCATCTTCTCGCGCGGCGAAACCCAGGCGCTCGGCATTTGCACGCTGGCCCCGGCCGATGAAAAGCAGCACTTCGACAACTACTCCGGTGGCGAAGACAGCAAGCGCTTCATCCTTCACTATAACTTCCCTCCCTTCTCCGTCGGTGAAACCGGCCGCATGGGTGGCATCAACCGCCGCGAGATCGGCCACGGTTCGCTTGCCGAGCGATCCATAGAGCCCGTCATTCCGGACGAGGCCGACTTCCCCTACGCCATCCGCGTTTCGTCGGAAGTCACCGAGTCCAACGGTTCCACCTCCATGGCCACGGTTTGCGCCGGCACCATGTGCCTGCTCGACGCCGGTGTCCCGCTCATCCGCCCCGTCGGCGGCATCTCCGTGGGCCTTGTCACGGAGAACAACGAGGACGGCTCCCTGAAGTCCCACAAAATGCTGTTGGACATCATCGGCTCCGAAGACTTCTACGGCGACATGGACTTCAAACTCTGCGGCACCAGCGAAGGCGTCACCGGTTATCAGCTCGACCTCAAGCTGCCCGGTCTGCCGATCGCGATGCTTGAAGAAGCCATCAGGATCGCCAGGGACGGCCGCACCAAGGTGCTCGCCAAGATGGCCGAGTCCATCGTCGAGCCCAAGGAACTCAGCCCGCACGCGCCCCGCATCGTTTCCGTCAAGATCCCCGCGGATCGCATCGGCGAACTCATCGGGCCCGGCGGCAAGAACATCAAGGGCATCCAGGCCGAATCCGGCGCCGAGATCAACATCGAGGACGACGGCACCGTTCACATCTACGCTTCCAAGGCGGAAGGTCTGGAGCGCGCCAAGTCGATGATCGAGCGCATGTTCCAGGAAATCGAAGTGGGCAAGATCTACACCGGCAGGGTTGTTTCCATCACCGCCTTCGGCGCGTTCATGGAAGTGCTCCCCGGCAAGGACGGCCTCATCCACGTCTCCGAACTCGCCGAAGGCCGCACCGAGCATGTCGAGGACATCGTCAGGAAGGGCGATGTCGTCACCGCCAAGTGCCTCGGCGTCGATGAGAAGGGCCGCGTGAAAATGTCCCGCCGCGCCTGGCTCCGCGAACAAAAAGCCGAAGCCGCCGAAGGCAACGTGCAAGAAACCGTCACCCCGCTCGTCGCGGAGTAAGTTTTCTTCCATACCAAATCACAAACCGGCGTTTCCGAAAGGAAGCGCCGGTTTTTTCGTTCTCCCCCAATGGAGAGCACCCTCCCGCGTCATGGTTCCGGCATGGCGCCACTCCATCCGAAACCCTCATCTCGCCAACAAGGGCCCGCAGACCGCGTGGCGTGTGAGAAACTCATCGGCCAGCGAGCCATAGGCCTCCGCGCCGCTGCCGCCGGGGTCGTGTTCGAAGATGGTTTTCCCGTGGCTGGGAGCCTCGCCGATGCGGATCGTGCGGGGGATCATGGTTTGGTACATCTGCTCGGGGAAAAAGCGCGCGACCTCCTCGGCCACCTGGCGCGAGAGCAGGGTGCGGCCGTCGTACATGGTCATGACGATGCCTTCGAGACGGATGTCGGCATTGGCCTCGGAGCCGCGGATCCGGTCGATGACGTGGACGATCTTGGCCAGGCCTTCGAGGCCGAACCATTCGCACTGGAGCGGGATGAGGATCTCATCGGCGGCGGCGAGCGCGGAGGTCATCAACACCCCGAGCGAGGGCGGGGTGTCGAGGATGCAGAACTCGAACAAATCGTTCGGTTTCAGCCCCTGGAGAATCGTGCGCAGGCGGGTGAGGTGGTCATCGCTGCGGGCCAGCTCGATTTCCACGCCGGCAAGGTCCATTTCCGAAGGCACCAGCGAAAGGTTTTCCCGGCCGGTGGGGAGGATCTGCCGGCGGACGGTGGCCCCGTTGGTGAGCACCGGATACATGCTGCCGCCCTCGGGAGGCTCGATGCCGAGGCCGCTGGTGCAGTTCGCCTGCGGATCGAGATCCACCAAAAGCACGCGCTGGCCGCGCAGGGCGAGTGCGGCGGACAGATTGAGCGCGGTGGTGGTCTTGCCCACTCCGCCCTTCTGGTTGGCGACTGCGATGACTTTCATGCGGTGTCTGGCGCACACTCTTCCGGGATCGCCCCCCGCTGGCAATCAAAACCGCCGGGGGATGAATCCGGAGGGATTCAATCTCCCGGTCGGCGCGGATTTCGCGGGCAAGCCCAGGACTCTCCGGCTCTGTTGCACGAATTTCACGCAGGCCGGAGAGCACTTCGGCTGGGTGGAATCCTTCGGTGAAATGGTTTCGGGCATGAGGCAACTCCGGAAAACCACAGGAATCGTGGTTTTTCTCAGGAAGGATTTGGGCCGCAGGGTCGCGCCCGGTTTCACTCGGCATCCTCGGCCAGCTTGGGCGGAATGAGGAAACGGAGGGTGCCGAAGCGGGTGGGCGGGTTGATCCGCAGGCCGGCGATGGCTCCTTTCTTGAACTGGACATCGCCGCCGGAGACGCCGAGGGCGGACATGACGAAGCCTGAGAAATCCGGTTCGTGGCCTACGATCATGACCCGCTTGAACTCGCGGAAGCCCGCCAGTTCGTTCATCGCGGTTTCCGGAGTCATGCCGCAGGCGAGCCAGCCCTGGATGACCGCGCCGGGCATGCCTGCGGTTTGGCAAAACCCGTCGGCGGTCTGGCGGGCGCGGACCAGCGGACTGGTCAGCACGATTTCCGGAAGCCGGCCGGCCGCCTTGAGCAATCCGGCGGCGCGGCGTGCCTGCTCGCGGCCACGCTCGACGAGTTCGCGGGCGCTGTCGCCGCCGGGGTTGAAGTCCTCGGCCTTGCCGTGGCGGAGCAGGATGAGATCCATGGCGGATGGGGTGGGGGATATGGATATTGGGCCGGAACCTTGTCAGCGCCGTTCGATCACCTTTTCCGAAGCGAATCTGGCTTTGGGGATGGCGGCGTATTTGTCATCCGGGGAGCGATAGCCGAGCGCACAGGCGACGGCGGTGGCGTAGCCGGAGTTTTCCAGGCCGAGGACACGGTCGTAGCCGGTGGGGCTGATGCCTTCCATCGGGCAGGCGTCGATGCCCAGCACGGCGGCGGTGGCCATGAGCTGGCCAAGCGCGATGTAAACCTGTCTGATGTTCCATGCCTGGCGCTCCTCATCGCTCATCTTTTCGGCGAAACCGCAGATCATGCCCTTGATCTGGGCGAGGGATTCCTCCGGCTTGCCCTGCACCTCCGCGAGGCGGGTGACCCACGTGTCCACGTCCGCGCGGTCAAGGTCGGTGCGGGCGGCAAGCACGACGAAGTGCGACGCGTCGGTGACCTGCGGCTGGTTCCAGGAATCCGCCTTAAGTTTCGCACGCAGCGAGGGATCGTTCACGACGATGAATTTCCATGGCTGGAGGCCGAAGGACGAGGGCGTCAGAACCAGCGATTCCTCGATGGCGCTCCAGGTGGCATCCGGGATTTTCACGGATGCGTCGAACTGTTTGGTGGCGTAGCGCCAGCGGAGGGCGCCAAGTGCCTGGTCGGCTGTGAGGCTCATGTTGGCGCACACTATTCCGAACCGATTTCAAAAGGCAAGGAGACCGAGGGGAAATCCTTGAGGGTGAGGCTGAAAACCACGCCGTATTCCTCTTCGCGGCGGTTGTCGCGCATGTGCAGACCCACGCCGGCCACCCAGTTGCCGAGGTCGCGGTGGATGGTGTATTGCTGGATTTCGAGGGTGCCGTCGTCCATTTCCAACGCGTGGCGGGTGCCGACGCCCCAGTTTTCCGCGAGGCGGGTGTAGGTTTGCAGGTCAACGCGGTTGGAATCGACAAGCGTGGGGTGCCCGTCGAGGAAACGGTAACCGACGGAGAATTCGAAGAAGTCGGTGGGCAGGAAGTGGAAGCGGCTGTTGAACTCGCTGAAGCCGGATCCTCCGTCGGCGATGGGAAACTGCGTTTCAAGATTCACGCCCAGCCATGGCAGCGGCATCCAGCGGATGTCGTTGTAGAGGTTGGAGAAATTCCGGGTGCCTTCGGGGTCGTCGATGAAGGCGTCCAGATAGGTGTCCAGGAACAGCCACTCGAAGCTTTGGTTGTCGCGACCGGTGATCAGGCGGTTGCGCGCGCCGAAGCGCAGCACGTTCCAGTTTTGCATTTCATCGGTGGCGGTGAAGCGCGCCGGATCGAGCGGCCGCGGGCGGGTGGTGGGTGTGAGCCGGTCCACGCCGGGATCGCCGAGTTCGTAGTCGTCGGTGGAGATATAGGACCAGGCGGTGTATGGCTGGACGACGTGGAGCAGTCCGTCCAGTCCGAAGCGGCGGTCGCGCACGGCGCCGAAGTCCCTGGAGAGCTTCACGGCGGCCTCGGTGCCGACGTGGACATGGGTGCGGCCGAAGTTATCGCCCGGTCCGTCCACCGATCCGTAGTTGGCATAACCGAATCCCGCCTGCGGCGCGATGCTGAGGAAGCCGCCGAAGGTGTGGGGCAGCGAGAATTCCTGATAGGTGTTGAAGCGCGAGTATCCTGAGTCCACCAACTGGGTGTATAGCTCCTCGCGTTTCGGATCGCCCGGAGGCAGCCTGACCATGCGGGCGGCGAGCCGCCGCTCGTATCCTGTCAACTGGTTGAGCAGGCGGCGGGTGCCGGGATCGCCCAGGCTCATCCCGCGCAGCGGGTCGATGATCGCATTGCGCGTGGGATCGGCGGCCTGCTCACCGATGATGCCGAAGGAGGTGGTGCCTTCGTGCTGGAGCGGCAGGCCGGGAATCGGGGAGCGCGCGGTGTCGAAGGCGATCTCCGGAAGGCGGGTGTCCGCCCGGTAGAAATCGTTGATTCGCATCCGGGTGTGGAGCGAGAGCAGCGAGTGGTCGTCGCGGCGGTAGATGCCGAGCGTGTTGTCCGGCTGTGGGTCGGTGCGGTAGCGCGAGGGTTCGAGATCCTCCAGGTAGTGTTGGTCGCTCAGCAGGCTGAGGTTCGAATCGATCCGCCAGTCGGCATCGCCGGGAAACTTCGGCCGGTAGCGGTGTTTGAGTTCGATCTTGTAGCGGTCCTCGTTGACGAATCCGCGGGGGACTCCGGAGCGTTCCTTGTCGGGATCGAGGTCGTTGAGATAATAGAAACCCAGTCCGCTGAGTTCGTTGGTGTTTTCCACCCGGGTATCGACGAAGTCCACGCCGGCGCCGATGCCGCGGGTGGTGCGGATGTCGAAGCGCCAGCGGGAGAGCAGCCAGGCGTCCTTGTTCTCGCCGGTGACCGGATCGGTCTCGCCGCCGAGCATGATGCCGTAGGAGTTGAGCAGGTAGGGGCCCCAGTTCGAACGCGCGCCGGGGATGAAGTGATAGCCGAGGTCGGCATCGAGCGGCTGGCTCAGATAGGGCAGCCAGAAAACGGGAACGCCGCCGGCGTAGAGGCGCAGGTCGTCGAAGACCACTTTCTCGCCGGGATAAATCCGGGTTTCCCTGGCGCGGACCCAGAAGTTCGGATTCTCGACGTCATGGGTGGTGACCGCGGCGTCATGGCCGATGAAGACCTGTTTTCCGCCGATGTCCTGGACGGTGAACTTGCCGGACTCCAGCAGGATGGGATCGACCGAGGCGCGCAGGCCGCTGGTATCGAGGAATTTCCGCTCGTAGAAGTAAACGGCCTTGTCGCCGCGCTGGAGCATGTTGCCCTGATAGACGCTGACATCGCCCTGAAGGGTCACCGTTTCGGCCTTGATGTCGAGGGCGGCGGAATTGGCGAAGACTTCGAGGCCGTTGTCGCCGGTGATCTTCACGCCCGGGCCCTCAAAGCGGACGCCCTCCTCGACGCTTCCGCTGATGGGCCCGCCGCCGATGTTGTCGATCTTGAGGTTCCTGGGCATCTGCGGCGTGATCGCGTCCGGGCCGCCGAAGGGGATCTCCGGCGGCGGGACCGGGGTGATGGTGTCCACTTCGGGCGGGGGGCCGGGCTCGGGCAACACGCCCTGTGCGGAAGCCGCCGCGCAGGCCAGGGCGAGCAATGGCGTGATCAGCCGGGCACCGGGTTTGGACATCGCCGAAATGAGTAAACCCGTGCCCGGCGAAGTAAAGGGCGAAAGGCAGGTTGCTCTTGCCTCGCCAATCCGCATTTCCAATGCTCCGCCATGCTCGCCGCCACCGCCGCCCTGAAAAAGCTCCTGCTCGAAAAATCCGTCCGCACCGGGACCTTCACCCTCGCCTCCGGCAAGCAAAGCGACCTCTACATCGACTGCCGCGTGACCACGCTCGATCCGGTGGGAGCGAATCTCATCGGCGATCTCGGCTGGCACGCGGTGCGTTCCAAGATCCACTCGGAGCATCTCAAGGTGGACGCCATCGGCGGCATGACCATGGGCGCGGACCCGATCTCGCTGGCTGTCGGCATGACCTCGGCGGTGAAACACCCGCAGGAGGCCCTTCAGGTTTTCACCGTGCGCAAGGAACCGAAGGGCCACGGCATCGGCAGGCGGATCGAGGGAAACTTCAGGGCGGGTGACAACGTGATCGTCGTGGATGATGTCATCACCACCGGCGGCTCGACGCTGAGGGCGATCGACGCCATCGGGAGCGAGGGCGGCAAGGTCGCCTTTTGCCTGGTGCTGGTGGATCGAGAGGAGGGCGGACGCCAGGCCATCGAGGAGCGTGGCATCCACGTCATTCCGTTGTTCACGCGGACCTCGTTGTTAGATTGATGTCCGCCAAAGCCGCGTGAGGAGGGGACAACCAAGTGTCCCCTCGCCACATGGATTCGCGAGTCGCCCTGCTATGGGGCGATCACCCTGATTCGCGCGAACAGGCGGTCCGTGCCGGCACGGGGAAGGGTGACGGTGACCGTCTCGGTGTCACCATGGTCTGAGATGTCAACCGTTTCGGCGGCAGCCGGTGTCCAGGGAGAGGCCCCGAGGTTGTCGGAAAACTCGATGTGCGAGGCGAAACCCGCATCGCCGGCGGCTTTCACGCGGGTGAAGGAGAACACCACGTTGGAGGCGCCGACGGTGGTGCCGAGCGCGTTGCCCGGAGTGGGTTGGGACGGATTGGTGCCGAGAACGAACTCGATCGAATTCGCGAGTCCATCCTGATCCGGGTCGGCGCCGGGCAAACGGTCTTCAGGGGTGGTAATGGCATCGAAGGAGGTAACCCATGCCTCATAAGGGTTGAGCGCGAAGGTGGCGGTGACGCCGAGGTTGGCCTGGATGTTGGTGTCGGTGCGCTCGGCTGTCAGGACGCCATCGCTCCAGGAGACGAAGGAGTATCCGGTGTCCGGAA